>JBPCTA010000515.1:0-7115 GCA_051006595.1 Pirellulales bacterium | reverse complement strand
GGGTAAACGGCATCGTAACGGAGGGAGGGAGCGCGATCCGGGCTCCCCGCTGGCTCCGAAACATCAGTGCTGTCGGCGGTATCGCTGCGGCGGCTCTGTTGGTCGTTACATCCGTTCTTTGTGTTCGTCGCGTGGGAGATATCGACAATCTGCCGACATACCTTTCTTCACTCGATGCGTTCTTCACCGTGCTGGCCGCAACGGTTGCGGGCGGACTCACGATGCGATCGATCAGGCAGCGATACGAACAAAACCTTGCCTTGCAGAAACTCAACGAGTTGCGGGGAGTTGCGCACGTCACCGACATGCTTCAGATCGCCAAGAGCCCGACGCGGCTGCTCTACAGTGACACCTCTTCCAAGTCGCCTGAAGCCCCGTGGGATGTGCGACAGATGACCGAATACCTCTCCTACGGGGCTGAACTTCAATCGCTGACTGCGAAGGTTGCGGCGATCTATGGTCAGTGGAGTACCGACGCGACCGTTCATGCCGCAATCGATGGAATCGAGCGGCTGTGTGCCGACTTGGAGCGAAAGTCGTTGCAGAAAGTGCTGTTGCTGGAGCAGATCCACCAAAGGCGTCATTAGTTGGCAGCTGACCATGGAGCCGGTTGCCTCAGGACTGCCGCATCAAGGATCGAAGACGATCGCGACGGTCAGCGAGTTGCAAAACGTGGCAAAGTCGCGGAACGACCAGACGACCCGCTTGTCTGGTGTGATCTCGAGGATCTGCGGCTGGCTTGGGCCCGCGTGGCAGTTCACCAGAAGCGTGTTGCCGTTGGGTAGCCGCTGGACCTGCGTGACCCACGCGAGCACGACGTCCTGCAGGTCGTGCTGACCGATCTGCCAGACGACCTCGCGGGCGGGCGAAACCTCCAGCACGCCGTGTCCGTTGCCGGTGCCGATGAGCGTGTTGCCGTTCGCGAGCCGGACGGCGGAATAAACCTGATCGCCGAAGGCCTCAGGGCCGTGTCCAGGCCTCCGCTCGTGGCCGAAGAGCGGCACATCGAAATCCCAGATGAGTCTGCCGGCGGCATCGTATTCCCGCACCACCCCGTCTTTTTCGTGGGCGACGAGGTAGGTGCCCGCGGGCGTCATCCGGGCGTTTCGCGTGTCGGAGTGCGCTGAGGGTGAGTGCACCGTCAAGGGGATTTCGCGGATCAGGGTTCCCCCGCGATCCACCTCGATGATCCGTGCTGGCCCCGATTCCACGACCATCGTGGTGCCATCGGCCAGCCGCTGAAAGGCATGCACTTCAACCCGCCGTGCGGCGTTGCCGTTGCCCGTTGCATCGTATTCCCAGATGCGTTGGCGGTCGCCGTCGAGTTCGATGATCCGCGTCCAGCCATCCTGATAGAGGAGGTGGCCGTCGGGGAGGAGATGTAGGTCGTGAATCGAGTTGCAGGGAATCTTCCATTCGACGCGGCCGTCCGGCCCGATCGACGCGAGCGTCTTCGTCGACGAGTCGGCTGCGATCACCCGCCGAGGGGTGCCTGTCTGAACTGCCGATGCCGCTTCTTCGGCAGTCGCGAGGGTCATGCTCTGAAGGGGCAGCCCGAAGCTCAGGATCGCGACCCAGGAGAGCATGGAGACTGTCGCCGTGCGGAAGGGCATCAGAGGGATTTCCTTGCACGGATCACGTCCGGTCGCGGCGGATCGATGCGGCTCCCGCCAGGACGACCGCTATCAAGGGTGCCAGCGTCACGAGGCCGCTGACGGTCGGTTCCGGCACCGCCGCAACTGTCAGCGTTGGAGCAAACGCCCCTCCAGCGTATTCGCTGCTGCGGATCGAGAGCGATTGCGATGCGTCCACGTCGCCGTCGTATCGGATCTGTCGGGCGATCATGAACGTCAGATTGCTCGCACCCGCCGCCATCCGCTCGGTCACCCACCGGGTGACATCGATCGACAAGAGTTGCTCCGTACCGGTGGCCGCGAACTGCCCGACGATCTCGGCAGACACACCAAGGCTGCCGACATAGTTGTCGTCGATCGTCGAGATGGTTGCTGCCGGATCACCGAGATTCGGCGCGTTATTCCAGGTGATGCTGCCGGCGCTCCAGGCATTGTCGGTGAGGCCGTAGACGTGGGTGATGATGCCGGCAGTGGTCCCGCTGGTCGCCCCGGGGTCGCGGGCGTAGATGCCCAGAAGCGCGCTTGTCAGCGTGTTTGGGTCAAGGCCGGCCAGCGGAAACTTGAGGTAGGCCACGTCCCGCCCCGAGGTGGCCGTGCCGCTGTTCCGAACCCGCAGCTCGGTGCCATTGAAGGAGGTGGTGCCGCTGGCCTGATTCACGAAGGCGTCCTGGCTGGCAGCGATCGCCGTCCGCGTCTCGATCGCGGATGGCACGCGGACGAGCACCACGCCCCCCGGATCCTGGGAAACCGAGATCGTCCGGTTGGAGCCGACCGTGATCGTCTGGCTGACATCGCCCTGGTGAAGATCACTGACTTGCTCGACCGTCACCACGGTGCCCGCGGGGATGTTCCAGGAGGAAAGATCGATCGAGAGCGACTTGCCGCCAGTGAGGTTGGCGTTTGCCGCCAGCAGGTATCGGGTGCCGCTTGCCGGCGAGCGGGATGCTGCCAGGGTCACTTCCGTGCCGCTGATCACCGGCGCCGCGAGCAGGTCGTTGCCGGTGAATCCCTCGGTGAAAAGGTTGTAGACCATCGCCGATTTCGACGCGCCGCCAACGTTGCCGAGGTTGCTCTGCCAGTGGACGCCGTTGTAGGCGTTGCCGGAATTCGAGAACTTGAAGAGATAGAGTTCCTCGGGCTTGTTGTTTGCCAGATTTGCGACGATCTGGCCGAGTCGGCTCGACATCGCAAGGCTGTCCGGAGTGTAGCCGTTGGGGTTGAGCACCGGATCGTTCGGGTTGTAGTTGGCACCCGTGCGGGTGTTGAACTCCGAGAGCGTCACCGGATAGTCCGCCGTCTGTCCTCCCGTGATCGTACCGATGTCGGTGATCGCTCCGGCCAGCTTCGTGCCGAATGTGGTCGGGCTGCTGCCATAGTTGTGGTAGTCGAAAAACTGAAAGAGCTGGTATCCGGGCACCGCCGTGCCGCTCAGCATCGGCATGTTGCGGTTGGCCAGAAGCGTGTCGCCCCAGTCGCTGCCCGTGACGGTCAGTGCCGGGCCGTTCGTCACGGGGCCGGAGATCGCGGGGGTCAGGTTCTTGCCAAACAGCCGGTTGACGTCGGCCACCGCGCACGACACGGCGTCGGCACCGTATTTGATCATCTCGATCCACTGCGCCTGCGTGAGCGTGCCGGTGGTGTAGAGATCCGGCTCGTTGAAGAGCTGGTAGCGGGTGACATTCTCGTAGCGGGCCCTGGTGAAGGCCTGGGCATACCACTGCTGCCAGCCGAGCCAGCGATTCTGCCAGTCGGTCGACGTGTTGTCGCTGGCCGTCGCCGGCCAGGGGTAGGCGGCGGGCGTCCGCTGCATGACGACGAGCGTCGTGCCGCCGGCATCACCGATGGTGGCGTCGGCAAACCGGGCGTTGATCTCGTTGCTGCTGTAGGCAACGTTGCTGTTGTAGGTCGATTCGATCGACGACCAGTTGATATAGGTAGACGAAGTGCCGCCGGCCCGAAGCGCGTCGCGCTGCGCGAGAAACTGCGACTGGGTCGACGCGTTCAGCGCCGCGTTGGTCGTCGATTTGATGACCGACGAGGGCGTGAGCGTGGAGGGGGAGGTGAACATCCGCCCCGCGTTGGCCCCGGTATACCGCCACCACGAGGCGGTGTTGTCGTTGTTGAAGTCGCCGAGGTTGTAGCCCAGTCTGGCAGGGGTGCTTCCGACCGTTGAACCGGAGAGGACGACCGACTGCCCGGATGCAAACGCTGGCAGGAGGGCCGCAAGAACCGCGACCCCGGGCAGCAGTCGAGCCACTGGTCTGCGGCGGCTGGCGGAGAATCGTGGTGCCGGGTGGGCAGTGGAAAGGTGTTGCATACCACGTGATGTATGCAAAACATGTGCCAGCGCATGCGTTGCGGTGCGAGAATCCGCCGTGCGTTCCGCATGCGGCCGGAAAAACAGGGTCGTTTCGGAAGACCGCCGGGTCGGCGGCCCCCTCGAACCCATCGGCCCTGCCTCCGGGCGCTGGGGCGAAATGCCCCAGGTGCCTGGAGCGAATCGCCCCACTCGCCCGTCAGGGTGGAGCGAATCGCCCCACGTCGTGCCGGGCGGTGCTGGCCGTGGCATGCCCCTCGTCCGGACGGTTGGAAAGCAAACAGAAATCGGGCGAGGGCGAGGTTGTCGCCTGTTCGCGGGAGACGGATGATACCGAGTGCCTTCCCACATCGCGCCCGCTCACGGTCCGCATGTCGATCCTGCCGTTTGCCGCTCTCGCCCGTCGCCTCGAGGGCGACCTCCATATCGATGACCTTGCGCGGACGGTCTATGCGACCGATGCGTCGGAGTATCAAGAACGGCCGCTGGCGGTCGCCCTGCCGAAGTCGGAGGCGGACGTCCGCGAGCTCGTGAAGTTCGCGGCAGCGCATGCTGTCGGTCTGATTCCCCGTGCGGCCGGCACATCACTCGCCGGTCAGGTCGTGGGGGGCGGAATCGTGGTCGATCTTGGGCGGCACCTCGATCGCATCGGATCGCTCGACGTCGCGAACCGTCGAGTCCGGGTGCAGCCGGGCGTGGTTCGCAACGAACTCAACCGGTTCCTGGCGCCGCACGGGCTGTTTTTCGCCCCCGAAACCTCGACGGCCAACTGGGCGATGATCGGCGGCATGGTGGGCAACAACTCCTGCGGATCCAACTCCATCGCCTACGGCTCGACCCGCGATCATCTGGTGTCGGCGCGCGGGTTTCTGGCCGATGGCAGCGAGGCGACCTTCGAGCCGCTGCCTCGCGAGGAGTTCACTGCCAAGTGCGCCGGCCCCGACACCCTCGAAACCCGGATCTATCGCAGCCTCGGCGATCTGCTCGGCGATCCCGCGAACCGTCGGCTGATCCGCGACTCTTTCCCCAGGCCGGAAGTCACGCGGCGGAACACGGGCTACGCCCTCGATGCGGTGATGGAAGCCTCCTGCTTCGATCCCGCGTGCCCTGAGCCATTCAACCTCTGCCGCCTGATCGCCGGCTCCGAGGGCACGCTCTTTCTGGGCGTCGAGTATGAGTTGAATCTCGTGCCGCTGCCGCCGCCGGCCGCCCTCCTCGTCGTGCACTGCACGACGGTCGCCGAAGCCCTGCAGGCGGCGGTCGTCGCGATGCGTCATCGCCCGACGGGCTGCGAGCTCATCGATAAAAAGATCCTCGACTGCACCAGGGCCAACCTCGAGCAGGCCCGAAACCGCGACTTCGTCGAGGGGGATCCGGCCGCGGTGCTGGTGGTGGAGCTCCGGCACGACTACCGACCGACGCTCGAGGCGCTGCTCGAGCGGCTGAGATCCGACCTCCGAGCAGCGGCACTGGGCTATGCGTATCCCGTGCTCTTCGGTGACGACGGCAACAAGGTCTGGGAACTCCGCCGGGCTGGGCAGGGGCTCGTCAACAATCTCCCTGGTGATGCCAAACCGCGGGAGATCGTCGAAGATACCGCCGTCGCCATCGATGATCTCCCGGCGTACATCGCCGACTTCGACCGGCTGCTCGCCGAAAAATACGGCATCGACTGCGTGCATTACGCCCACGCGGGTGCCGGCGAGCTGCACCTGCGGCCGCTCTTTGATCTGCATACGGCCGCCGGGCTGCGGATGTTTCGGGACGTGGCCACCGATGTGGCGGCGCTCGTGAAAAAATACCGCGGCAGCCTCTCGGGCGAGCATGGCGATGGCCGGCTGCGCGGCGAGTTCATCCGCACGATGGTCGGCGACGAGTGCTACGGCCTGCTCAGGCGGGTGAAGCAGGTCTTCGATCCGCAGGGCATGTTCAATCCGGGCAAGATCATCGACGCGCCGCCGATGGACACCTCGCTGCGGATTCTGCCCGGTGAGCCTGAGCCGGAGCACGACACCGTGTTTCGATTCGCCGATACCGGCGGCGTGCTCCGGGCCGCGGAGAAGTGCACGGGCGTCGGCCAATGTCGCAAGTCGCATCATGCCGGCGGCACCATGTGCCCGAGCTACATGGCCACCCGCGACGAGCGGGATACGACCAGGGCTCGGGCCAACGTGCTCCGGCAGGCGCTTGCCGGGCCGACCTCGGCGGCCGATCCCTGGAACCGGCCCGAACTCGCCGCCGTGATGGATCTCTGCCTGTCGTGCAAGGCCTGCAAGAGCGAGTGCCCGTCAAACGTCGACATGGCGCGGCTCAAGGCGGAGTGGCAGCAGCATTGGCACGACTCGCATGGAGTGCCCATCCGGTCGCGGCTCGTGGCGGGCATGGCGCAGGCGTTGCGTCGGGCTTCAGTGGCGGCCTGGGCCTACAACTTCCTCGTGACGGCGCCGGTGGTCTCGCGGCTCGTCAAGGCGTGCTTGGGCTTCTCCGGTCGCCGCTCGCTGCCCACGCTCCCTCACACCACGCTCTCCGCCAGGCATCGCCGCCGGCCGCCACCTCGGGCCGCGGCCGATGGGCCAGCCGTCAAGGGCCGCGTGCATCTGTTCTGCGATGAGTTCACCGACACCCTCGACGCCGACGTCGGCATCAAGGCGGTCGAACTGCTCGAGGCACTCGGATATGAAGTGGTGATTCCGCGGCACGTGGACAGTGGCCGGCCTCAGATCTCGATGGGGCTGCTCCGCGAGGCCCGCGACCTGGCAGCCACCAACGTGGAGCTCCTCGACCCGGTGGTGACCGACGACGCGCCACTCATCGGCATCGAGCCATCGGCCATCCTCGGCTTTCGCGACGAGTATCCTGATCTTGTGCCTGAATCGCTCGAGCCCGCGGCCCGCCGGCTTGCCGGCCGCGCTCTGCTCGTGGATGAGTTTCTGGCCCGGGAGGTCCGCCGCGGCCGGATCACGGCCGAGGCCTTCACCCACTCGTCCCGGCGGATTGCCCTCCACGGCCACTGTCATCAGAAGGCGCTCTCCTCGGTGGAGGATTCGGCAACCATCCTGCGGCTGCCGCGAAACTTCACCGTGGAGGTCATCCCGAGCGGCTGCTGCGGCATGGCCGGCTCGTTCGGCTACGGCCGGAAGCACTTCGACGTCTCGATGCAGATC
>JBPCTA010000514.1:0-14846 GCA_051006595.1 Pirellulales bacterium | reverse complement strand
GGTAGGTGTGATCGTCGTCATTCCAGAGCACGACGTGGTAGCGCGGCTGCCGCTTCGGCCGGGAGGCGGCGGCGCGGGGAGGGGCGACGGCGGCGACCGTGTCGGCTTCGGCGGGGTCGGCACTGGCGGAGGCAGGCATGAGTCTGGCACACTCCAACGCCCGGACATCCCCCGGGATAACCAACAGTATAAGAGCCGCTGCAAGCCTGCCGTGGCCCCCTTTTTCTTCCTGCCGGAGTCGCCCGTGCTCGACCGCCGCTTCGTCGCTGACAATATCGACCTCGTCACCGCCAATTGCCAGGCCCGAGGCTCGACCGCCAATGTCGCCGCCTTCGCCACCCTCGACCGGCTCCGCCGCCAGTTGCAGGCCGATATCGACCGTCTCAACGGGGAAGCCGGACTGGTGAGCAAGTCGATCGGCAAGGCTGCCGACGCCGCTGAGCGGGAGGCCAAGAAGGCTGAGGGTCGTCGGCTCCGCGAGGAGATTTCGGCGCTCGAGGCCAAGTCGGCCGAGATCATCGCCGAAGCCGACGCGATCCTCCGTACGATCCCCAACCTCACCCACCCCGCCGCGCCTGTCGGAGGCGAAGACGCCGCGGTCGAGGTCCGCCGCGGGGTCACGCCGATCCCTGCCTTCAGCTTCAAGCCGCTCGATCACGTCGCGCTCGGCGAGCGGCTCAAGCTTTTCGACTTCGAGGCGGGGGCGAAGGTGGCCGGCCACGGTTTCTATTTTCTCACGAACGACGCTGTGCTTCTGGAACTCGCGCTCCAGCGGTATGCGATCGACCTCCTGATGAAGGAGGGCTTCACGGTGATGACCACCCCCGATCTGGCCCGTGACACGATCCTCGAAGGCACGGGCTTCATGCCCCGCGGCCCAGAGACGCAGATCTACTCGATCACCGGCACCGACCTGTCGCTCATCGCCACCGCCGAGATCACGCTTGGCGGAGCCCTGCACGAACGGATTTTCGAGAGCGAGGAACTGCCCCTGAAACTCTGCGGCATCAGCCATTGCTTCCGCACCGAGGCCGGCGCCCATGGCCGTGCCACCCGCGGGCTCTACCGGGTGCACCAGTTCACGAAGGTGGAGATGGTCGCGTTCACGCAGCCCGAGCAGAGCGAGGCGATGCATCAGCACCTCCTCGACCTCGAATGCCGGCTGTTCGACGGCCTGGGCATTCCCTATCGCGTGATCGACACGGCGTCCGGCGATCTGGGCGGCCCGGCCTACCGGAAGTACGACCTCGAGGCCTGGATGCCGGGCCGCGGAGAAGCCGGCGAGTGGGGTGAGGTGACGAGCACGTCCAACTGCACCGACTATCAGTCGCGGCGGCTGGCTCTGCGATACAAGAAGTCCGGCGAGAAGGGAACGCACTTTGTGCACACGCTCAACGGCACCGCGATCGCGATCAGCCGCGGAATCATCGCGATCCTGGAGAATCATCAGCAGGCCGATGGAACGATCCGGATTCCCGAGCCGCTCGTGGCCTGGATGGGAAAGACCACGATCGGGAGCTGAGCCGCAGCGTGATGCGGCCCGCGAGCGCGACCCGAGCCATCACCACTTCAGGCCGAACTTCTCGCCCACGGACTGCCCGCTGCCGGTGCCGCCCTTGAGCGGGCCGCTCCGCTTCTTCGCCACCGCAGCCGCCGGGATCTCGGGTTCCTCGTCAGCGGGCTCTTCGGCCGGCACATGCTTGACGGTGACGGGAGCCAGAGCCTTGATCGAGAGCGACATCCGCTGTTCGTCGGGATCGACCGAGATCACGCGGCATTCGACCTCCTGGCCTTCGCGGGCCACGTCGGCCACATTGCGGATGTGGCGGGTGGCGAGCTCGGACACATGCACGAGCCCCTCGACGCCCGGCTCGAGTCTGACGAAGGCGCCAAACTGGGCGATGCGGCTGACGACCCCCTTCACGGTCGCGCCGACGTGATACTTGTCGGCGGCGTGCTTCCAGGGGCTCTCGAAGAGATCGCGGACGGAGAGTCCGATCTTGCCCGTCTGGCGATCGACCTTCTTGACGATGACCCGGACCTTCTGCCCCTGCTGGAGCACGTCGGTCGCGCTGGCGACGCGATCCCAGGAAAGCTCGCTGACGTGCACGAGGCCCTCGACGCCGTTGCCGATATCGACGAAGGCACCGAAGTCACGAACAGATCGAACGATGCCGTCGAGTTCAGTGCCCGGCTCCAGGGTCTCGAGCAATGTCGCCTTGGCATCGGCGGCCTGCTTCTCGATCACGGCCCGTCGCGAGAGCACGAGCCGCCGCGCTGCCGGCACGATCTCGGTGACCAGACTGTCGAGCGTCTGGCCGACCATCTCCTCGAAATTTTCGATTCGCCACGTGCTGACCAGGCTCGCGGGCATGAAGCCGCGGAGGCCAGCCACCTCGCACTCGAGGCCGCCCTTGTTGGCTGCTGTGACCCGGGCTTCGACGATCATGCCCGCCTGAATCTGCGACCAGTCCTCGATGGCGACAGCACGATTCGCGAGTGCCACGTCGTAGAGGTTGTCGTCGTCGTTGCGGGAGCCGATGGAAACCTCGATGGAGTCGCCAACGGCCGGAATCTCGACACCCGCATCGAGCAGGCCGGCGAGTTTCATCGCGCCCTGACGGCGGCCGCCGAGATCGACGAACGCGGTGTCGGGGCCGATCGAGAGCACGATCGCGGTGAGCCGCGACCCCGGCTCGATCGGTGCTTCGGCCTTCGCGGTGGATCCGGCGGTCATGAGGTCATCGACCGAGATGCCCTCGAGCGCGGCCTCAAAGTCGGCCTCCAGATCATCGTCGAGCGCGGCACGTAGATTCGGCACAGCCACCTGGCGGGCCGGAGGCAGCACGTCGGTGAACGAACCCCGTGAGGAGTCGTCGCGACGGCGATCGCGGCGGCCACGGCCCTTGTCGCCCGGCCTGCCTTCACCCGGTTTGCCTTCACCCGGTTTGGCGGTAGGGGCCTGGCTGCTGGCAGAGCCCTGGCCAGCGTGTGGCTGGGCAGACTGAGGAGGCTTCGCGTCGGAGGTTGAGGCGGCGTCGGCCGACAATTCACCGTGAGACGGTGGCGGAGGATCTGACGCAGCGGCCGATGCTGCTGTCGGGGGCACGGCGTATTCGTACTTCGGCGCCAGACTGGGCGGCTTCACGCCGGGCCTCTGGGTGCCAATGGGAATCCGGCGGGGCGACGATGACGATTCATCGGTCGCCGAAGTGGCCGGGTTTACCGGGTCCGCGGGGTCCGCGGACGAAGACTCGGGGGTCGTGCTCATGGATCGCTTCGGGAACGCTGCTTTGGACCTGACACGAGCCTGAAGTTCACGGATGCGGGAAACAGGACTTGAACCTGCACGGTATTACTACCACCAGGCCCTCAACCTGGCGCGTCTGCCAATTCCGCCATTCCCGCGGCGTTGCGGAGCCGGTGCCATCCGATGATGAGGGCCGGGTCCGAGGATTCCCTGCATTCTGGACCGGTTTGCCGGTCAGTCAAGCGGACGCACCGAAACGGCCTGCGGACGGAGCCCCCGCAGGGCAGCGGCATCGGCAGCGGCGTGTGCCACCGCAAGCAGGCCAAACACGACGGCCGTCCAGGCCACGTCGCCCACGGGCATCCAGCGGTAGAAGGGCAGGGCTGCGAGGAAGCACTCGGTCAGCCCGGCGGCGGTTCGCGGATAGTCAGACGTCAGCAGCCAATGAGCCACGTTCGTGGTGAGAAAAAAGACAAGCGAACTGGCAAGGCTGCCTCCGAGAACGGCAATCCACCGCGGCTTCGATCGGCCAAGCAGGCCGCAGCCGCCAATCGCCACCGGCCAGACGGTCGCGGCGTAGACAACGAGGGCGAGGGTCGTGCTGCCATAGGCGGGCAGGGCGAGGTTGCTGATCGCCAGCGCCGCCAGCGGCACACTTGCAGCCACGACCACATTGGAAAAGACGAATCCGGCCGCCAAGGCGACTCCCGCCAGTGGCGTGGCATTCCAGAGCGGTGTGCCGTTCCACGAGGGCTGCCACAGACGGCCGGCCACCGCGATCGTCACGAGTGCGACCCAGCAGAGGCCGAGCATCCAGGTCGAGTTCCAGGCCGCCGTCGCTGCCTCCCAGCCACCGTCCTGATCGTAGAAACGGTCGGGCCGGCCGCGAACCGCGGGAACGCGATCGTGATTCATCATCTTCTTCATGGACGCTGTCGACCTCCCTGTGACGCGGTGGGCTGTTGCATGAACGCAGCGTCTCGATTGTCTCGACGCAGCGGCCGTGGCGGCCTGCGGAACAGCCGGGTATGACCGGCAAAAACTCCCGATACACTATCGGTTTTCACCCGCCAGGCAAGCGAAACCACCGAGAGCACCCCGAAATGCCCGCGATCTCCCGGGATCTCGAGACGCTGGCCATCGAGCCGACCGCAGACGGCTTCGTGGCGCTGGTGTTTCGCGTTCCCGGCCACCGCCACAACGTGCTCACCTCGCGGGCCGTTGAGGAGCTCTCCCTCGTGCTGGACGAGCTGGCCAGCGGGCCCGCACCGCGGGGCGTGGTCATCCGCTCCGGCTGCCCGGGCAGTTTTTTCGCGGGAGCCGACATCTCCCGGCTCGACGAGGTCCGTCGCGGATCGCTCGCCGAGATCGCGAGCCTCTGCGATCGTGGCAAGGCGGTGTTCGCCAGACTCTCCGCAACCTTCCCCACTGCCGCGGTGATCGATGGGGCGTGTCTCGGCGGGGGGCTGGAGCTGGCGCTGGCCTGCGATCTGCGGGTCGTGACTCCTGCCGCGCACACGCTGCTTGGCTTTCCGGAAGTCAAACTCGGGCTGCTTCCAGGCTGGGGCGGCACGGTGCGGCTGCCACGGCTCATCGGCGCAGGGCCGGCCGTCGAGTTGGCCGCCTCCGGGGAGAGCATCACCGCGGCGGCTGCCGTGCGGCTCGGCCTCGCCGATGCCTGCGTGCCGGCAGATCGCGCGGTCGAGTCGGCCTGCCGTCTGCTCGCCGCGCGCAGCGCTGACGGAGGCCTTGCCGCCCGCCGCCGGCAGCTCGCCGGCCCCATCGATCTCGACCCCGTCGAACGCGATTTTCTCGAAGCCACGACCGCGGCAGTGATGCTGGGACGAACCGGTGGCCACTATCCGGCGCCGCTGGCGATCTTGCAGACAATCCTGGCCGGAGCAGCGATGGATGCCGCGGCCGCATCCCCCATCGAGTCGGCGGCGTTTGCAACCCTCGCGGTCACGCCGGTGGCCGGCAACCTCCTGCGGGTGTATCGGATCGGTGAACGGAATCGTCGTGACCTCGGTGTCGCTGACGCCCGGGCCGATGAGCGGACCGATGAGCGGACCGAGGAACCGGCTGCGATCACGGCTCCGGCGGTCGTTGGTGCCGGCATCATGGGGGCCGGCATCGCGGCGAGCCACCTCCGCGCAGGCTGTATGGTCGCCCTCGTGGATGTCAGCGCGGCGACGCTGGCCACCGCGGTGCCGACGGTGCTCGAAGAGGCATCGTGGGACCGGGCGGCGAAGCAGGCCGACGCCCAGCGGGCTGTGGAACTGGCCGGCCGACTCCGCACCGCCACGGGAATGGCGGCGATCGTCGGAGCCGACCTCGTGGTCGAGAGCGTCACGGAACGGCCCGACGTGAAGCAGCAGGTGCTGGCCGAGATCGAGCAGGTCGTCGGCCCCAACACCATCATCACCACCAACACCTCCACGAATCCGATCGCCCGCCTCGCCGCTGGGCTCACCGACCCGGCCCGGTTCTGCGGAATGCACTTCTTCAATCCCGTGCGGCGCATGATGCTCGTGGAGGTCATCCGTGGGCCGGCCACGAGCGATCGCACCGTGGCTGCCGTCGTCGCCCACGCCAAGCGGCTGGGCAAATGCCCGGTGGTGGTCAACGACAGTCCCGGATTCCTCGTTAATCGGGTCCTGATGCCCTATCTGCACGAGGCCGGCGAACTGCTGCGCGAGGGTGTGCCACCCGAGCGGATCGACCGGGTGGCCCGAGGCTTCGGGATGCCGATGGGGCCGATCGAACTCTACGACATGATCGGCCTCGATACGGCCTTCTATGCCGGTCTCGTGCTGAGCGCCGCCTACGGCGACCGCATCGAAGCCTCGCCGGTGATCCCCGCGCTTGTGAAAGCGGGGCTGCTCGGTCGCAAGACCGGCGCCGGCTTCTACCGGTATTCAGGGGCGGGCCAGCGGGAGCGGATCATCGGCACCGACGAAACGGCCGCCTCGGCGATCGCACGCTATGCGCACCCGCGGCGGGAGATGAACGATCGCACGATCCTCGACCGCTTGCTCCTGCCGATGCTGCTCGAGGCCCTCCGCGGCCTCGACGAGGGGCTCGTGCGGGACGGCCGCGACATCGATCTGGCCGTGATCCATGCCCTGGGATTCCCGGCATTTCGCGGCGGACTGCTCGCCTGGGCCGATTCCCTCGGTGCCGCGGAGATCGTGCGTCGGCTCGAGCCGCTCGCCGCACTCGGGCCGCGGATGCACGCCACCGAGCGGCTGCTGGCCCATGCCGGCAGCGGCCGACCATTCACGGAGTGACACCCATGGCCGGCAACGCACCACACAGCCACCACGATCCGGCGACCACGCCCGTCGTCGTCGCCTGCTGTCGCACCGCGATCGGCCGAGCGCATTCGGAGCGGGGTCTGTTTCGCCATGTCCGCGGCGATGAGCTGGCCGCGGCCGTCGTGCGGGCGGTCGTCGAGCGGAGCGGCGTTGATCCGCTCTCGATCGAAGACGTGGTCCTCGGCGCCACGCAGCAGCGGGGCGAACTCGGGGGCAACGTGGCCCGCACGGTGTCGCTGATGGCGGGCCTGCCGCTCGCCACCGCCGGCACGACGGTGAACCGGCTCTGCGGCTCGTCGCTCCAGGCGCTCGCCCAGGCCTGCCATGCGATCGCGGCCGGTGCCGAAAACGTCCAGGTCGTCGGCGGCGTCGAGCACATGCACCACCTGCCGATGGAGTCGGCCGTGGACATCCACCCCAAGGCGTTCGCCCGCTCGAGCCGCGGCATGCTTTCGATGGGGCTCACGGCCGAGCATCTGGCGAGCACGCACGGCATTTCTCGGCAGCGGCAGGAGGAATACGCGCTCGCGAGCCATCAGAAGGCGGCCCGGGCCGACGACGACGGGCTCTTCGACGACGAGATTGTCCGGGTGATCGGCCACGACGAGAGCGGCAGCCTTATCGAGGCCGTGCGCGACCAGTCGATCCGTGCCGACACGAGCCTGGTGGCGATGGCGGCGCTCGAGCCCGCGTTCTTGCCGAAGCTCGGCACGGTCACCGCGGCGACCAGCGCGCCTGTTAGTGACGGTGCCTCGGCGATGCTCGTCATGTCGCAAGCCGAGGCCGCGCGGCAGGGGCTTGCCCCGCTGGCCCGCGTGGTGGCCACCGCTGTCGTGGGCGTACCACCGGCCGCGATGGGCACCGGCCCGATCGCCGCCACGCGCAAGCTGCTTGCGCGGGTGGCACCTCAGGGCATCTCGCTTCTCGATATCGACATGGTCGAGCTCAACGAAGCCTTCGCGGCGCAGGCGATCCATTGCATCGACTCGCTCGGCCTCGATTCCGAGCGGGTCAACGTTCGCGGCGGCTCGCTCGCGATTGGCCATCCGCTCGGAGCCAGCGGCGCCCGGATCGCGACCACGCTCCTGCACGCAATGCGCGACGGCGGCGGCCGATTGGGCCTCGCGACGATGTGCATCGGCCTTGGGCAGGGCATCGCCGTGCTCTTCGAACGGCTGGAGTGAACATGCCGTGATGCACCCACTCGCGCCGCCGAAGATCGAGCCGCGGTTGCACCCGCCGACAGCAGGCCGGCGGGCGACCTCGCTCGTCGATCTGCTCGCGAGGCTCGTGGCCGAGGCCCACGACCGGCGGGCGATCGTGGATGGGCTGGCCGAAGGCGATGGCCCGGGAGCCACCTGGACCTGGGGCGACGTCGCCGCCGCTGCCGTGCACCTCGCCGAGGGCCTCGCCGCCGCGGGCTTGGCGCGGGGCGATCGCGTCGTGCACATCGGGCCGCACTCCCCAGACTGGATCGTCGTCGATCTGGCTTGTGCCGTGGCGGGTGTGGTGCACGTGGCCGTTCATGCCGACGCGGGCCGCGACGAGCATCTCTTGCAGTGCAGCTGGCTCGAGCCCCGCGGCATGATCTTTTCGGGCGCCCGCCGGGCGGGCGATGTGTCGCCTGCCGACGTGGCCCTGCGGATCGTGATCGATCTCACCGCTGGCGGGGCGCATGCGGCCGCAGGCCTCGCTGGCGGCGGCTGGCGGCCGCTGGCGGCTGAACCCGCGGTTCTTCGGGCCGTGATCGACCGTCATGCCGCGGCCTGCGATCCCGACTCGTGCAGCACGATTCTCCTCTCGTCGGGCACCACGGGCGTGCCTCATGGCGTGATGCACTCGCAGGCGGCGCTCGCCGCCAATGCGATCGCGGCGGCCGAGATGTTTCTCGACGATCCGCGGGACGTGCGGCTCTCGTGGCTGCCGATGAGCCATGCGCTCGCCCGCACCGGCGACCTCTCCACAGCGATGGTCCGCGGCGGCTGTCTCAACGTCGTTCGCGACCGCACCCGCGTGCTCGAGGCGTGCCGAGCGTTGCCGCCGACGGTGATTCTCGGGGTGCCCGCGTTCTTCGAGCGACTGGAGCGAGGCGTCGTCTCGGGGCGGATTTCCGATCTCGGCGAGGCTCTCGGCGGGGATGTGCGGGTGTGCGTGTCGGGTGGTGCGCCGCTCCGCCGCCGGACGGCCGATTTTTTCAACGCCCGGGGCGTGCCGCTCGTGGAGGGCTACGGGCTGGCCGAAGCAGGGCCGGTGGTGGCCCTCGGCAATCCGCGGATCGCGCGGCCGGGCATGATCGGTCCGCCGATTCCGGGCGTCGAGCTGCGGATCGACACGCGGGAAGAATCATGTGGTCAGTTGCTCGTCAAGACACCAAGCAGGGCGATTGGCATCCTCGCTCCGGCGACAACGGCCTGCGACGATCCATCGCCGGTGGTCGCTGATTCAGCCGACGGCTGGCTCGCGACCGGTGACCTCGCCACGATCGACGAGGCGGGGCATCTGCAGATCACCGGTCGGCTCCGCGACACGCTCGTGCTGGCCACTGGCGTGAAGCTGCCGCCGGCGGTCGTCGAGGCGGCGCTGGCGGAAGACGATGCGGTCGCCCAGGTCTGCGTCGTGAGCAGCGGCGGGTCGAGGCCCGTGGCCCTCGTGGTGCCGGAGCCTGATGTTCTCCGGGCCGCGATTCGCCGGATGGGCCTCTTGGTCATCAGTCGGCGGCAGGCACTGACGCATCCGCGGGTGCTCGCGTGGCTGAACCGGCGTCTGGCGCGGCGGCAGCGGGGCCTTCCACGAGCATGGCGGATCGGTTCGTATGTGCTCGTAGGCCGGGCGTTCGATGCCGCGCACGGCGAAGCGACGGAGTCGCTCAAGCTCCGCCGCGACGCGATCACCAGGCACTTCGCCGATCGGATCGCGCAGGCGGGAGATCGTGGCCTTCGAGCCGAGCCGCCCGTGAATCATTCTCCAGCGACGACTCACGACAGCTCCTGGCTCACGGGAGCAGTCTGGAGCGGTGCAGATGGTGGGTTTGCTGCTGCAGCCGCGCGAGGTGCAGCGCCGCTGCCAGACCGTGTCGAGGCCGTGCTCGATCGGGCCGCTGAGGAGATCGCGGGCCTCCGCACCGATCGCGGGCTCTACGAGCCGCTCGCCACGTCGGCTGGTGCCGCCGCCCCAATCGCCGAGGCCCCCCAGTCGCCGGCGGGCATCTTTACCGCGCGGGCGGAGGCGGCGCTCGGTGAGGCTGGCCTGTGGGGGCTCGCCGTGCCCGAGGCCTTCGGCGGCGCCGGCGCATCGCTGCTCGATCTTGTCCGCGCGATCAGCCGGGTGGCGGCCGATGTGCCGACGGCGGCGGGCATGCTCGCCGTGCATTCCTCGATCGGTGCGGTGTCGGCCGTCACCGGCTTCGGCACCGCCGCGCAGCAGGCGCGGCTCTTGCCGGCGCTCGCCGCGGGCCGGCCGCTCTCGATCTTTGGGGCCACGGAGCCCGACGCTGGCTGCGATCTCGGGCGGGTGCAGGCGATGGTCGATCGCCGCTCCGGTCGCCTGCTGCTCACGGGCACCAAGATGTTCATCACCGGGGCCACCCACGGGCGGCTCGTGAAGGTGCTTGCGGTGCTCGATGGTCGGCCGGTGGTGGTGCTCGCGCGGCTGCCTGCTGCCGACACGCCGACCTTTCGGCTGCGGCGATACGCGTTGCATCCGCTCAAGCACGCGCACAACGCGGCGCTCGAATTCACGGGCTTCGAGATCGCCCCGGAAGACGTGCTCGATCCCGGGGCTTCAGGCGACGCGATGCGAATCGTCTGGCACGGCTTGAATCGGGGCCGCGTCACCCTTGCCGCGCAGGCTGCCGGCACGCTGCGGCTCCTGCTCGCGCAGGCCCGCGACCATGCGGGCCGTCGCATCACGTGGAATCAGCCGATCGGATCGCGGCAACTGATCCAGGGCAGGCTCGGCAGGATCGCGGCGTCGATCGTGGCCTGCGACGCGGTCGCCGCCTGGGCCGCGTCGGCGATCGATGCCGGTCAGAGCGGGGAATGGGAGGCGATCACGGCGAAGGTGGTCGCCAGCCACTGCGTTCGTGAGGCCGCCATCGACGCGCTGGGCGTGCACGGCGGCCGGGCGTTTCTCGTGGGCCATCCGCTCGGCGACTCGCTGCACGACCACTTCGCCGTCTCGGTCTATGAGGGCGAGAGCGAGTTGCTCGGTCTGGCGCTCTTCAAGGGAATCGCCAAACATCATCCGCTCGCCGCGCTGGGCCGCGAGGCTGCCGCCTGGCGGCGGGCCGGGGCCTGGCTCGCCTGGCGGGTGGCCGCGGCCGCCGGCGGTCAACGACAGGATGCGGCGATCCTCGATCGTTGCCTCCGCGAGCATGCCCAAGCAGCGCGGCGGAGTCTGCTGATGACCGCCCGATGCATCGATCGGGCGATCCGCCAGCACGGCCGGAACCTGGCCGAGCGGCAGCTGGAGGTGGGCCAGCTCTCCGCCGACATCCGCGAGGCCGTGAGCGTGCTGGCCGTGGCTCATCATGCCGACGCCGCCGGCGACGACCGCCTCCTGTCCCCGGCCGACGTCTGGTGTCGGCTCGCGCTGGCCGGGGTCGGCGGCAGACGGCCTGCGGGCCACGACCTGGCCGCGGTGGCTGCAATGGGGGCCCGAATCATGTCCGACGAAACCTTTCCTTTTCGACACCGTTGAATCAGTGTCAAATCAGGCTGTCGGCGAACGCTCGAGGAGTCTTTGGCCGCCGCGGCCGAAGGCGACGAGACTTTTGCCGCCCCTGAGCCGGCGAGGCACATATCCCGCATGCGATCGAGGTGACCTCATGCGATTGACGTCGGTATCGGTCCCGCAGCGAATGGTGCCATCGCTCGTCGCTTGCCTGATCGTGGCGGCGGGCAGCGCGCTGGGGGCCAACCGAGCGAAGCCCGATACGTCGGCCCAGCCGGCGAGCGGCCTGCCGAAGGCGGTGATGGCGGTTTCCGAGAGCCCTGCCATGGAGGTGGCCCCGGTCGATCCCCGTCGTCGCGATCAGGTCCGTGCCCAGGCCGCTGCGATCGACTCCCTGCTCGAGCAGCGGTGGCGGGAGCACGGTGCCGAGCCGTCGCCCCCGCTCGACGATGCTCAGTTCGTGCGCCGCATCCATCTGGAGCTGGCCGGCCGGATTCCGACCTATGACGAGACCACGGCCTTTCTTCGGGACGACTCCTCGGCGAAGCGCGATGGGCTCATCGAGCAGCTCCTGGCGAGCCCCGACTACGTCAGCCACTTCTACAACTTCTGGGCCGACATCCTCCGGCTCACCGAGCGGCCGCAGCGAAACCTGATCTTCGAGCCGTATTTGGCCTACGTGAAGGACTCGATCCGCACGAACAAACACTACGATGAGTGGGTGCACGAGATGCTCACCGCCGACGGACGGCTCTGGGAAAACCCCGCCGTCGGTTTCCAGCTCCGCGATGACGGCATGCCGCTGCCCTACGTGGACAACACCGTCAGGGTGCTGCTGGGCACGCAGATCGGCTGCGCCCAATGCCATGACCATCCCTTCGATCGCTGGACGCAGCACGAATTCTACGAACTAGCGGCCTTCACGGCCGGCACCAAAACGCGGCTGGGCGCGGCCGTGCGGCCTGGAAAAACTGGCAAGGAACCCAAGCCCATCCCGCCACCGGCCGTCCGAACGCTCGTCAAAGAGGCTCGGGAGACGAAGGGCAAGAAGGCGGGCGGGCTGATCCAGTTCATTCAGGCCAACGCCACGAGCGTCAGCTTTCAAGACCGTCCGCTGCGGCTGCCGAGCGACTATCAATACGACGACGCCAAGCCACTCGAGCCCGTCGACCGCACACTCCTCTGGGACGCGGTGCCGGCGAGCGTGAAAAATGCGGACGGTCGCGAGCAGTTTGCACGGTGGATGGTGGCGCGGACGAATCGGCAGTTTGCCCGCACGATCGCCAATCGCATGTGGCGGAAGGTGATGGGAGTGGGGCTCGTGGAGCCGGTGGACGACTTCCGCGAGGAGAACCCACCGAGCGATCCCGAACTGCTCGAGCATCTCACCGACCTCGTCCTGCGACTCGACTTCGACCTCCGCGAGTTCGTCCGCATCGTGGTCTCGACCTCCGCCTACCAGCGGCGGGCGGTGATCCATGATCCCACGGCCGACGAGCCCTTTCGCTTCACCGGCCCGGCGCTGCGGCGGATGACGGCCGAGCAGCTCTGGGATTCGATCGTGACGCTCGTCGCCCGCAACCCCTGGAGCGTGCAGCGGCCCGACGCGGCGGAGATCGCCGAGGTTGCGGGGGTCGATCTGCGGCAGGCATCGCTCGACGACGTGGAGCAGAAGTTCGACTCCTTCAGCGGCCGCTATGGCCCCGGCCGCTACCAGCGTCGTCTCCAGCAGATCTGCGGCTACCGCGGCCAGTGGCTCATGAAGGCCAGCGAGATGCCAGCACCGCTGCCGCTTGGCCACTTCCTCCGGCAGTTTGGCCAGAGCGACCGCGAGACGATCGAGGGGGGCCGCTCCGTGCCCACGATCCCGCAGATCCTGGCCATGTTCAACGGCCCGATCACCCACGCCATGCTCGAGGAGGGGTCCGTGATCTACGAGACCGTGATGAGCCACGATCCCGACGAGACCGTCGATGTGGTGTTTGTGTCGGTGCTCTCCCATGAGCCTGCAGCCGAGGATCGCCGCGAGGCCCTCGAGGAGCTCACTGCTGCCGCCGACTCGGCCACCGGCTGCGGCAACCTGATCTGGGCTCTGCTCAACACCCGCGAGTTCATCTTCATCCAGTAGGGGCCGACGGTGCCAGCCGCGGCCGTTTCCGGGAGACCAATGCCATGATGTCCCACCTCATGCTCCACGACCATCCGCTCGCGCGGCGGGCCTTGCTCGGTCGCGCCGCCGGTGCTGCATTCGGCATCACGGTCCTCGACGGTTTGGCCGGTCGGCTCGCCGTGGCGGAACAGGCTGCTGCGGGCAAGGCGGCAGCCACCGGCAGCATCAACGTGATCTACCTGATGATGCGGGGCGCGATGAGCCACATCGACACCTTCGATCCCAAGCCCGGTCGCGAGGAGCAGGGAGAGACGCAGGCGATCGCCACGGCGGTGCCGGGCCTCCAGTTCGGCGAGCATCTGCCGAAGCTCGCCGGTCTCGCCGACCGGCTGGCCGTGATCCGTTCGCTGACAACCGAGACCGGCGCCCACGATCAGGGCACCTATCTCATGCGAACGAGCTATCCGCAGATCAACAGCATTCGGCATCCCTCCTTCGGGTCGTGGGCCGTGCACGTGCTGGGCAAGCGGATCCGCGATCTGCCCGGCTACGTGCTCGTCGGCAACGGCAACGAGCATCCGGGCTGTGGCTTTCTCGATCCCGCCGTCACCCCGGTGCCGCTTGCCGACCCCGCGCGAGGCTTGGAAAACATCACGCGGCCCGGCTATCTCTCACAGGCCAACTTCGAGCGGCGGCTGTCGCTCGCCGATCGGATCGACCGCGACTTCAAGCAGCATTACGCGGGGCTTCAGATCGAGGCCTACGACCGAATGTATGCCGATGCGGTGCGGCTGATGGGAAGCGGCGACCTTGCGGCCTTCGACATCACTCGCGAAGACGCTGCCACGCGTGACCGGTATGGCCGCTCCCGGCTCGGCCAGGGCTGTCTCCTTGCCCGCCGGCTGGTGGAGTCGGGCGTGCGGTGCGTCGAGGTGGAGATGGGTGGCTGGGACATGCACCGCGACCTCTGGGATGACCTGCCCGAGAAGGTCGGCGAACTCGACACCGCGATGGCGGCCCTGCTCGACGATCTCGAGGACCGTGGTCTGCTCCGGTCCACGCTCGTCGTGCTGGCCACCGAGTTTGGCCGATCGCCGAAGATCAACGAGAACGCCGGCCGTGACCATCATCCGGCGGTTTTCTCCTGTGTGCTTGCCGGCGCCGGCGTGAAGCCGGGCGTGGTACACGGCGCATCCGACGCCCGCGGTCATGCCCCCGATCGCGACCCCGTCAGCGTGGCCGACTTCAACGCCACGATCGCCGCCGCCTGCGGACTGCCGTGGGAGAAGGAGTTCGTCGCTCCCAACGGCCGCCCGTTCAAGATCGGCCATGACGGCAAGCCGATCACGGCCGTGCTGGCCTGATCTGCAGGTTTGACGCTTCATGCCAGCCGACCGGCCGTAAGGCCGCGGGCAGTCCTGCTGTGCGGCTCGGGACTGCCCATGCCCCGGCGCCGGACGTTCGGGGTGCTCGGGACTGCCCATGCCCTGTCGCCGGA
>JBPCTA010000513.1:0-4578 GCA_051006595.1 Pirellulales bacterium | reverse complement strand
CGCTTCGGCATCCTGCCTGCGCTTGGCGTCATACGCCGGCTCGCGGGGCACGGGCAGCCCCTCGCTGAGTTCGAGCCGCTTTCGTGAAAGCCGACCGGCCGTAAGGCCGCGGGCAGCCCTGCCACGCGGCTCGGGTAGCCCCTCGCTGAGTTCCTGCCCGACGCGTTGTCGGCGGTCAGCGGCGCGAGGCCAGCCGTGCCATTGCCTTCACGACCTCGTCCTCGATCGCCGCCGGCGAAACGCCAAACGCGTCCTCGAAGTCGCGGAGCCGCTGCGCCGGAGAATCATCGGCCAGCGGCTGCTTGGCGGCCTGCGTGCGGAGGTAGGCGATAAACTGCGGCTTGCGGGTCTCCACGAGATGCCGGGTGAGCGCCCACGCGGTGGCGTAGGCATCGAGGGCGCCATCGGCCGCTCGGAAGCGGTCGTCTGCCGCGACGAGCGCGGCGACGTCGCCCGCCCGATGGGCGGTGAGAAAATGGTCGAGCCGGGGTCGATTGACCGTCCCGATGCCTCGCCAGCCGCGGGCATTTTCCAGGTCGGGTGTCTCGAAATAGGTGGCGATGCCTTCGCTGACCCAGAGCGGCACGGGCGCGAGGCGGCGGTGCATGCCGCAGTTGAACGCCATCTGGTGGCTCGCCTCGTGGACAAGCGTCGACACGAGCCCCGCCGCCGCCGGACTCGTGAGGATCTCGAGAGCGGCGCCGCCCAGCGGCCGCCCGCTTGGCCGCGGCACGCCATCGGTGCCGGTGAGGTCGAATGTCGTCACGCGGTTGGAGAGCATGTTGTAGTAGCCGACGACCCGGTCGGCGGCGGCTCCCAGATCGCGGGCTGCGTACGCTTCATACGAGCCGCGATCGGCGAAGATCACGACCACGAGTGGACGTGGCGGATCGTCGATCTCGACTCCCGCCCGGCTCCAGAAGTTGCCAAACGCCTCGTGCAGCCGCTCGAAGAGCGCGCCGCTCCATCTGGCATAGTCGCGCGACGTGTTGAAGCAGACGACGTAGTGCTTCGTGATATGGACGTCGAATCCGGCGGGCAGTTCCGCCAGGATCCGCCGGCCGAGTTCGCGGGGCGTCTCCTTCGGCGGGCTATCGGCGAGCGGCTCGCGTGCGACAATCGTTTCAGGCTGGAGGAGTTCGTATCGCTCATCGGCGAGTTCGACGAGCATCCCGCCATCCGCGGCCTCGACGAGCACGGTTGCGTCGAGCCTGCGGACGCCGCCGGCGGAGCGAACGTCGATCCGTTCCCGGGCGGCTCGCACTGCGACGGCCGCCTGCTGAACCGGCCGGGGCTCGGCCGTGGCTGCGATGCAAGCCACACAGACCGCGACCGCGATCCTGCTGCGGAAACGGCGCAGGTGGGGCATGGCTGGCGACCTCTGGAAACTCGCTGGGCCAACGGGCCCGAAATGGCATCAGGTTTCGGCCGCCAGGGGAAGGGCAACCCGTCCGGTTGGTCTTCACTCCTTCCGAGCTGCCCGCTAGTCTCCCACGCCCCCAGGAGGCCGGTCGAGATGAGGTTGACGAAGAAGATCCGACCAGTTGCGGCCCCTGCGTGGATTGCCATCGCCGTTTGCAGCAGCTTGTTGGCGGGCTGCACGACCTGGAGAAAACTGACGACCAGCGAAAAAACGCTGGAAGAGCAGGCAAAGTACGGGGCAACGGCCGACCAGCGGATCGAATCGATTGCCGCGGACGCCAAGAAGGCCAAGGCGGGCGGCCACACCGATCAGGCGGAGTTCACCCGCGACCTGGTCACGACCATGCTCGAGGAGCACGATCCACGGGTGCGGTCGGCGATTCTGGAGACCGTGGCCACCGTCGACACGCCGTCGGCAATCGCGATCTGCAAGGGAGCCATGGAGGATCCCGACGAGCGGGTCCGGATGGCGGCCTGCGCCGCGTGGCGACAGCGGGGTGGCCCGGAAGCCGTCGAACTACTGGGGATTCGCTATCGGTCGGACCGGGAGATCGACGTGCGGCTGCGGGCGCTCCGCGAACTGGGGCAACTGGGCGACAAGGAAGCGATCCCGGTGCTCGCCAAGGCGCTCGAGGATCCCGATCCCGCCGTCCAATACCGGGCCGTCGCCGCTCTCAAGAAGGTCAGCGGCCGTGACCTCGGCGACGACGTCAACAAGTGGCGGGAGTGGGCCGCAGACCCGGCTGGTTCGTCGGCCGAATGGTCGATTGCCGAGGAGTTCCGCAAACTCTTCTGAGCCGGCGACCACGGAGCTCCTGAGCGTCCGTTGAATAACGGGGTCGGCTGCGCGGTGCGGGTAATCTGCGCCGACCCTCTGGCTGGCGTCTCTGACGGCAACGATCCACGGTGATTGGCGGTCGATACCCCAAACACGTGTTTCGCGCTCCCGCTCCCTGACCGCAGCCAGTAATGCCCACACGAGACGCCCCCGCCTCGCCGCCGAGTGAACTGGCGTGCGCTCCGTGTACCGCGTGGCGGCTGCTGCGTCGGCGACTGCCCCTGCTGCTCGCCATCGGGTGTGCGGCGTCTGCCGTTTCCTGGCAGGCGGCTGCCGCTCCGCCAGCCCGCAGTCGCGGCAACGCGGCGCGGTTCTTCGAAGGGCTCATGAAGAAGACCGAGCCGACGCCGGCCTTCATCGCCCTGCCGCAGCCGCCGAGCCAGGACGAAGTCGATCGCCTCGCCGCCTCGCGTCGAAGTGCGGCCTCCGATAAGCCGGTAGCGACACCGGCCGTGAAGAAGGAGACCACGTCGGTCTCGAGCAAGAGGGCTGCGAAGGCCGACCAGCCGCCGCCCTCCTGGCGGGATGCCGTCACCTTCGGCACGTCGCTGAAGGATGCGGCCGGCAAGCTCGTGGACGACGCGGCCAATCCGGGCTACGCCCCCAAGCCCCGCCCGGCACCGCCGGCGACGGCCGTGGTCGCGCCCTCCCCGGCGGCGCGGCGGCAGACGCCGCCCCTGGTCGTCACTCGCCTGCAGGCGACCGGCGCGCCGCCTCCCAAGACCCAGCGGTTCGAGCGGCTGCGGGCGCGGATCGCGCAGACGCTCGCCGTCTATCAGCGTCGGCCCCTCAATACGGCGCAGCACACGCCCTGGGAGGTGATGCACGGCTTCATTGCTTTCGGCATCCCCACGCAGATTCGCGTCGGCGGTCCGGCCGGTGATCTCGTCAGCGCCATCGGCTGGTCGAACATGGGAGGCCGCTGCCGCGGGCAGGTGATGCTCGCCGCGGCCGATGATCGCATCGTCGCGCTCAAGGGCATCGGCGTTCAGGGGCACTCCGCCCAGTACCTCGCGATTCTGGCGCAGTGCCGCGTCGCTGCCAACTCGCCGCTCACCGTCCAAGGCAAGACGTTCACCGTCGCCGACTTGATCGAGGAGGAGAAGCTCTCCTGCAAACCCAAGACGGAGCTCACCTTCGCGCTGATCGCGCTGGCCCATTACCTTCCCACCGACGCGACCTGGAAGAGCCGCGATGGTGAGAAGTGGTCGCTGACGCGTCTCGTCGAGGAAGAGATCGTGCAGCCGATCCGCGGTGCGCCCTGCGGCGGCACGCACCGTCTCTTCGGTCTGGCCTACGGCAGTCAGCGAAGGCTCCGGGCGACCGGCCAGCTCGACGGCCCCTATCTGCGCGCCGACAAGTATGTTCGCGACTACCAGACCTTCGCGCTCACCAAGCTGCAGAACCGTGACGGCTCCTTCAGCACCGAGTGGTTCAAATATCACGCCGATCGCGAGGACGACATCGATCGCAAGATCCAGACCACGGGCCATATTCTGGAGTGGCTCGTCTCGTCGCTCGATCAGGAAAAACTCTACGAGCCCCGGGTGGTGGCCGCTGCCGAGTTTCTCTGCGCCGCACTCGCCCGGGAGCCCTCGCGTGAATGGAAACTCGGCCCGTTGGGGCATGCCCTGCACGCGCTCAACATCTATCAGGAACGGGCCTGGGGCGTGGTGCTGCCGGGCGGGATCGCCGCCTATGGCGGCGGCATGAAGGCCGCCGGCCAGCCGACCATGATCGCCGAGCAGCCGGAGTCGGCAGCCGGCGGTGCGGCCACGGGGGCGAAGGCGTCTCGCCGCTAGGCCTACGTCCTTGAACCGGCTCCGTGGGCCGCGTACGCTTCCGCTGCGGGGCTCGTCGACTGCGGAGCCGTTGTCTCGGCGACCCTCGTTGTCCCGGCGCTGCTTGTTTTCCCGGCGCCGCTTGTTATCCCGGCTCCTCTTGTTTTCCCCGCCCCGCGCCGTGGTGGCATGGCATTCCAGGAACGCATCCATCGCCGTGGCCGACATCACACCCCAACTCGAACGCCTGATCGACGCCGCCGTACGGTTGTTCGAATCGACCTCGGCCGAGGCGATCCTGCTCCTCGTGGACGAGCAACTCGACTGGGCTCGGCTGCGTCAACTCGCCTCATCCGGGCCTGTGCTGGTCGCCGCCGACGATGAGGCGCATCTCGACGGTGCCGCCGATCATGGACTCCGTCAGGTCACGCTCGACGTGGCCGGACTGCCGGTGCACGAACGACTCGCCCAGGCCCTGCTCGAGTGCGTGGCCGCGGAGATCATCAGCTCCGACGCGCAGGTCGTGGCCGTCTACAG
>JBPCTA010000512.1:0-2598 GCA_051006595.1 Pirellulales bacterium | reverse complement strand
GCGACGGGACCCTTGCGGGCGGCGCCGATTTCCTGACGGCTGGTCTGAGCCTGCGAGGCCGACGCACCGATGACGAGAGTCGAGAGCACGGTGAAGACGATGAGCATCCGTTGCATGGTGGGCATCCTACGTGAAGAGAGGTGACTGACGGGGCATCCGAGCGGATCGTCCCGGATCGATCCGGGTATCTGCTCGAGGGAAGGCATCGTCAGGTTCTTGACCGCGGCTTCACCACGTGGCCGGCGGGCCGCATCCAAGAAAAAACCGCCATCGCGTGCCTTTGCGGTGCCTCAGGCACGGGCGACAGGATCGTTCGCCAATCCCCAGGTGAGGGGGGGTCTGCATGGAGAATTCGTCGGCCAGCGATTTGACGCGCTGCGATTCGCGCGCACCCGTTGGGCCGGATGTGCCGACGACGTCAGCGGGATGGCTTTCTGGCCGGATGGGCCAGCGGATCGTCGGGCCACGCGTGCTTCGGGTAGCGGCGTCGCAACTCCTTCTTCACCGTCGGATAGGTGGTCTTCCAGAAGCTGGCGAGGTCGCCGGTGATCTGCTGCGGGCGATGATTCGGCCCCAGCAGATGGAGGAGCACCGGCACGCGGCCCCCGGCGATGGTCGGCGTGGTCGGGATTCCGAAGAGTTCCTGGATCCGGATGGCGAGGATCGGTGGACCTGACGGCTCGTACTGGAGCTTGTGCCGCTTCCCGGTTGGGAGGTCGAGGTGCGTGGGGGCGAGCCGATCGATGTCGGCAAGCCTCTCGTAGCCCAGCGCCGCCTGGATTCGGGAAAGCCAATCGGCTGCCTTCACGTCGTCGAGCGTTCGAAGGCCGTGGCACAAGTCGGGAAGGAGGTCGCGGAGGGCGGTCTCGTCGACGACGGGAAGGCCAAGGTCGGGCACCGCGGCGGAGAGCCAGCGGACCCGCGCGAGCAACATCCCGGCAGGAGACTCCGTCGGCGGCATCACACGCTCGAAGCAGGCGGCGGCTTCGCGGGCCAGGATCGCGGCAGCAGCGTCCTGGTCCCGAATGGCCGTCGGGCTCTCGTCGATGACAAGATCCATCCACGAGGTACGCAGCCGTGCCTCCACCTGCCGTCGCGACGGGTGGTAGAGGAGTTCCTCGGCCGTCAACAGGTTTGCGGACGCGAGCGGCTCAAGGTCGAGCCAGCCGCGATTCACGGCCGACGCCTGTCGCACGCCCGCTTCGCCAGACGAATCGTCCACATCGATCGCCAGAAAAAAGGGCTCGCCGCGAACACGCGATGAATCAAGTCGCACGCCCCTTCCCCCGACGAGTGTGCCCCGATCCTGGGTCCCGGGCCGGAGCCGTGCCAGACGATCGGGAAAGGCCTCGAGGAGGGCCATCATGACGGCTTCGGCTGGATCCTCGGCCCGCGGTGCGAGGGGCAGATCGACGAGTCGAAAGAGCTGCTCGGCGACCCGCAGCACGTTGCGCGCCCCTGCCGGATGGGGATCGAGGGCGGGATCGCCGATTGCCACGCCGGCATGTACCGCCTGCAGCGCAGTGATCCGATCGACGACGTCAGAGCGGGTTCGCACCGACAGCCTGTCGCGTGGGCCGCCGGTGCGGGGCGTTCGAAAGGGATCCCGCTCGGAGAGGAGCGCCGCGGCGATCGATGTTTCGCGGAGCACACCCCGCTCCGCGCCCGCCAGCAGCAGTCGTGCCAGCCGCGGATGGGCCGGCAAGCGGAGGAGCTCCTGCCCGAGGGTGGTCACACGATCGCGGCCTGCGGCGTCTGGCTCCACGGCGCCGATGTGGCAGAGCAGGCTCCGTGCGTTGGTCAGAGCCTCCACCGGCGGAGGATCGAGCCAGGGGAAGGCCGAGTCTTCACCAAGCGCCATGAGCTGCAGGAGCGGGCCGGCGAGATCGCCTCGGATCGCCTCGGGCGCGTCGGCGGCCGGCCGATGCTGGTGCGACGACTCGTCCCACAGCCGCCAGCAGATGCCGGCCACTGTTCGGCCCGCGCGGCCGGCCCGCTGATCGGCCGACGCTTTCGAGATCGGCACGAGTTCCAGGCGTGGCAGGCCCGTCGCATGCGACACCCGGCTCTGCCGCGCGAGTCCGGAATCGATCACGGCGGTGACGCCCGGGATCGTGAGCGACGTTTCGGCGACGTTCGTCGAGAGAATTACCTTTCGGCGGCCGATGTCGGCCAGCACCCGATCCTGCTGCTCGGGCGGGAGATCCCCAAAGAGCGTCAGCACCGCATGCCCTTGCCGCTCGAGCGACTGGGAAAGCTCCTGCTGGCAGCGGAGGATCTCGCCGACCCCCGGCAGAAAGACGAGCACATGGCCGGCGGTGGCGCGAACGGCCTCCGGTACGGTCGCAGAGACGAGTTCGATCACGTCGCGCCGGTCGCCATGCCGCAGGTAGCGCGTCTCCACCGGAAACAAGCGACCTGCGGCCGAGACGACCGGGCATGGGATGCCGCTGGTGCCGAGCAGGGCCGCCACCGGCTCCGCCGTGAGCGTCGCGCTCATCACGATGATCCGCAGGTCGGGCCGAACGGTTTCCCGCAGCCGCACGAGCAGCCCAAGAATCAGATCCATTTCCAGGGTCCGCTCGTGAAACTCATCGA
>JBPCTA010000511.1:0-5079 GCA_051006595.1 Pirellulales bacterium | reverse complement strand
CCTTCTGAGACCGCCGCCGTTCAACTCACTGCGGGCTTGTGGGCTGAAGTCAAAGTCCGACATCGTGGACGGTCTCGCCCGCAACCCGGAACGCGACCTCACCGGCAAGGAGATATCCCATGAAGATCGCATTTCTCGGCACTGGGTTGATGGGCAGCGGCTTCGTGCGGCGGATGCTCTCGCAGGGGCACACGCTGCACATGTGGAACCGCTCGCCAGCGTCGGCGAAGGCGCTCGAGGCCCAGGGGGCCAAGGCGTTTGCTGCGTGCGCCGACGCGGTGGCGGGGGTCGAACGGGTGCACCTGTCGCTCGCCGACGACGCTTCGGTCGACGCGGTGCTGGAACCGCTCGCCGACGTCATTCCTGCCTCGTGCTGGATCATCGACCACACGACGACCACGCCGAGTGCGACCGGTGAAAGAGCCCGCCGATGGACGGGAAGAGGGCGTGTGTACTTGCACGCACCGGTGTTCATGGGGCCGGCCAATGCGGCTGAAGGCACAGGCGTCATGCTTGTGTCTGGAGACCCCGAGCAGTGTGCGAGGGTACTGCCAGACCTCGAGCGGATGACCGGGAGAGTGTTCCAGTTGGGTCCACAGCCGGAGCGGGCGGCGGCATTCAAGCTCTTCGGCAATCTGGCGTTTCTTGGAATGTCGGCACTGGCTGGCGACATCGTGCGGCTGGCCCATGCGACCGGCGTCGATCCGAGTGACGCTGCGAAAATGTTTCAGCAGTTCAATCCGGGCGAATTCTTTCCGGCCCGGTTTGCAAAGGTGGCCGAAGGCCCATTCGAGCCGGCTTCGTTCACCGTCAGCATGGCCCGGAAGGATGTCCGGCTGATGGTTGATGAGGCGGCGGAGCACGGCTGCCCGCTGGTCGTCATGCCGTCGGTGGCCGCCCAATACGATGCGGCGATCGCTCGCGGCGAGTCAGCGATGGATTCGTCCGCCGCATTCCGGCATCGGCCGAAGTGACCGACCGCCGTGAGTGACCAGCGTCGGGCGATGCGGCGTGCCCAGGCCCGGCAACTCGCCCGTCGCCGTTGCGGGTGACGAAAACGCCGCAGTTGTCTGGGGGGTACGCACCCGGGATTAAGCGACTTTCCCGAAGTCCAGCGCGCGGAGCTTCATTCAGGAGTTGCCAACACGACACGAAGCCCGCGGAAAATCGCTGGACGTGCAGAAAAGCCCTGAAAACAAATACCCTCGACAGGGATCGAACCTGTAACCTTCAACTTCGGAGGCTGACGCTCTATCCAATTGAGCTACGAGGGCATCGTCGATCTGACGAAAGTCTACCAGCCGCCGTGGGCCGGACAAAGCAGACGCCGTTCCCGGCCCAGACCGACGTGTCTGCGGTCAGGGAATCGGGATCCCGCCGGTGGCCGTGCCGGAGGACGGTCAGGCCGATCGCTTGAGCGCTGGAACTGGCGATGCGATGTGCGGCCGGCCTGCCGCTTCATGCGGCGCGTCGATGCGATAGGTATGGGCCGTCATGTCGGTGCTGGCGTCGCTCTCGCCGTCCGTCGCCCCCCGCATCAGGTCGTTCAACTGCCGCGTGCGGGACAGGCACGACCCAAACTGCACGAGTGCCGCAAGCCTGCCAGCGAGCATGCCGATCGTCCCCAGGGGGGCCGTCACCGCCGCATGCCGCATGACTTCGCCCACGTGGGCGAGGAGCGCTGAAACGGTGCGGTCGCAGGGCAACGACCGCCAGAACAGCCGTTCGGCCTGCATGCCGGCCATAAAAGACGAGCGCGATCTCGGGATCGGACCGCTCACCACCCGCGATTCCGGCTCGAGGACAACCTCGGCCCTGGCAGCCGAGAGCGCCGCCGCCATGTCAGCTGCTGCGAGCGCGTCGCCGCAGGCCTTCGACAAGCCGATGTCGCGGAGCACGTCGGCCCTCCAGAAGCCGGCTTCGATCATCGGCGCCGTAGGCAGCGGGCCGGTGACGAGGCCGCCGCTCTTGCGACTTGGCACCACGGTCATGCTCCGCCCGCCGGCCGTCCGGCGGATCCCGGCCGACACCGGCTGCGTGTGGTCGGCTTCCGAAACGGCCAACGGCACGACCGCTGCCACGCGGCCGTTCGTAAAATGCCGCATGGCCGGCGCCGTCCAGCCGTCGATCGCTTTCCAGCCGGCGGCGAGAATATGGATCACATCGCCTGTGGCAGCGGCCACGCCGGCGGTAATGCAGTCGACGAGGCTCGAACCATTCGGGACATCGACGAAGGTGACTTCTTCGCGAATGTTCCAGGGGTCGTCGTACGATTCACCCAGCGCGACGACGACCTCACAGCCGTCCGGCTTGTGCTCGAGGACGCTGATGAGCGTCTCCTCGAGCGCGGCAACGCTTGTTGCGGGGACGATGACCGTGAGTTGACACGCCCGTCCCGTCAGACGCTGCATCGACATGATTCCCCCGCTTCATCGACCAGGCGGAACGCGCAGACGATCCCCCCGGATCGTGCATGACACCCGCCTTTCCCCCCGACATCACCCAACCACGCTCAGGCTGCAGCCCGCTGCGGCTGCAGTTCCGTGAACAGGTTCACCGTGTGCAGCATCTCACCGTCGGCGTCATAGAACTGGAGCACGCCGACGTCGATCATCCACATGGCGAACATTTCGGCGACCCGATAGCACCGGGCCACGCACCGACCGCGGTCGATGCGGATGTTTTCCTGAAGGTCGTCGACGTCAGCGACGTCGGCACCAAACTTGAGAAAGTGCCGGGAAACAAGACCGCGAACATCCGCGGCATTCATGTGCAGACGCATGGAAGGCAACCTCCTGTTGCGGGCTGACGAATCGACGTCCTGTCGACCGGGTCGGGAAACCTACCGGGGCGTTGCCACCGACGAAAGACTGATTTCTTGGATCACAGCCTTGCCGGGCGATCTCCTGACCCGCCACATTTCTAACAATCGGTTCGCGGAAGCCGGCTCGTGTAGCCCTGAAACTGGCCGCTTCCCATTCGACATGTTCGGCGCGAACGCCGCAGTTTGCCAGGTCGGCCCATTTGAAAAGGGAGGCCCATTTGGCACGGTCGGCGACGGGCCTCACGAGAGCCGCTGCGTCCAGGCCGCGTCGAGATACCGCTCGCGAACGAGCGCCGCGACGGTGGGTTGAGGCCACTCGCTTCGCACCGTGGCCGCCGCAAACGCGGTGCGCACCGCGGCATCGAGGGCCGTCTGGCCGAGGGAGAGATTGGCGAGAAAGGTGCCATGCCCGCGGCCGGCCCGGTAGTCGGGCTCGCGGGGCGGGTGCCGCAGCACCCGGGAGATGAGTTCGAGGTCGAAGTCGTCGAGCAGCGTGCCGTGATACAAGACCGCGTGTCGTCGAACCCGTAGCGCGTTGCCCGAGACCTTGCGGTCAAGGCCATCGACGTTCACCGCAAGGTCGCTCGAGCCGCGGCGGACCACTGGCCGACCGGCGGCGGTGAGCGCTTCGCAGAGGGGATCGAGCATCATGGCATGGAGCCGTTCGATCGACGGCGACGCCTCGGGCACCGCGGCGACGACCGACCACATCAGGCAACCAGGCCCGATCACGACCGTGAGCCCGCCACTCGGCCGACGCACCACATCCACGCCCGCGGCACCGCAGGCGGCAGCGTCGATCTCCTGGGCCACCTGACTCGACGAACCAAGCACCACCGTGGGATGTCGCGGCATCCAGGTGCGGACCACGGCGGCGGTGAGCCGGCCGTCGTGCGCCTCCGCGAGCAGCGCCTCGTCGAGGGCCAGATTTTCCGCCACGGTCGGCAGATCCACGTCGAGCCAGTTGGCGGGGGCATCGAGACGCGGACGTTGACTCACTTTCCCAGCCTCCTAGACTTCTTCCATGAACGGAACTCTTGCATGAACGAACACACCCGTCGCGGCGTCCGGCCGGATGATGCACTGCCGCCCGTCGAGCCACCCAGCGCGGCGTTCCTCGTGCAACTGTTCGTGGTGCCGCTGACGATCGTGGCCTGTGGTCTGTTCGTCGTCTGGGGATTTTACTGGCTCGCCCAGATGGGCAACGATCCCGAGAGTTATGTGCGGGCCCTCCGCCGCAACAACGAAGGCCGTTGGCAGGTGGCCCTCAACTTCGCCAATGACCTCCGTGGCCCCGGCGGGGCCGCCCTCAAGAATGACGCGGGCCTGGCCCGCGATCTCGCCGGCATTCTGGCCGACGAGGTGAGAAGCGGTCGGCCAAACGGCGGTGGCCACGGTGCCGAACAGTCGCGAACGCTCTGCGGCTATCTTTGCCGCGCCCTCGGCGAGTTTTCGGTGCCCGAGGCGGCAGCGCCTCTCCTCGCCCGTGCCGCCGACTCGAGCGATCCCCAGACCGCGCAGGCGGCCGTTGAGGCGCTCGCCGTGCTCTCGGCCAATCTCGCAGCAGCTGGCAGATCGTTCGACGATCCGGCCGCCGTTTCGGCCGCGCTCCTCGAGGCCTCGCGGAGCGATAGCGACGCTCTCCGATCGTCATCGGCCTTCACGCTCGGCGTGGTGGGCGGCGCGGGTGCCGCCGAACGTCTGGCTGAACTCACCGAGGATGCCGATGAGGATGTCCGCTACAACGCCACGATCGGCCTTGCCCGGCAAGGCCGCGACACCGCCTGGAGCGGGCTGGCGGAGATGCTCGCCCTGCCCGACAGCGTGCCGGCCGAGGGCGACCAAAAGGGGCAGGCCGAGCGGTATCGTCGGGCGATGATCGTGGTCAATGCGCTCAAGGGCGTGGGGCTGCTGGTGGACGACACACGGCAACCGCCCCCAGCGGCCATCACCGAGGTCATCACGCAACTGGCCGCCGATCCGGTGCCCGATGTGCGGTCGGCCGCCAAGGCGCTCACCGGCCGGATCAGCCGGCTCGGCACCGGCGAGTGATCGAGCCGCCACGTTCGTGGAGGGGCAATCACGCCCGACGATGCGCGTGGTTCGCCCGCGGCCTCACGGCCGGTCGGCTTTCACGATGGCTGCGCTGTCCAAGCCCAACGCCGTGAGGCGTGGAGTAGCCCGTCCAAGCCCAACGCCGTGAGGCGTGGGGGTGAGCCGGGTGAAAAGCCGGGTCAGGAGAGAAACTCTTCGAG
>JBPCTA010000510.1:0-5157 GCA_051006595.1 Pirellulales bacterium | reverse complement strand
ACGTTGAACTGGCCGATGTCATCGCCCCAGATGACGACGATGTTGGGCGGTCGCCCGGATTCCGCCAGGGCATGGTGGGCGGCGGTGCTCGTCAGCAGGGCCATGACGACGGCGATCACGAACAGCGGGCGAGGAGTGTTCACGGAGCAGGCTCCAGACGTTCCGGGGAGAGGAAATTGAATAAGGAAGAGAGTCGGCGGCAGACGTGGATCGGATGCCATCGGCGACTCGGGCACGACATCCTATCGGACGGGGCAACCCCTTGCAGAGTTTCCACTCCCTGAGTCACCATGTTCGTCTAGGTCAATCTGACGGGGTTTATCGATGGGCGACGGCTTCTCGGCAATGCGGTATCGGACAGAATCCGCCGCCCGTTGAGAATCCGTTCGTGGAGTTCAGTGGCAGCGGATCATGATGACATTTGACGACTTCGACGCCTGGGCAGATGCCATCCGTGGCGCCAACCTCCGCCTCGTGTGCGATGGGGTCGAGATGCGGCGTTGGCAACTTGCCGTGCGGCAGGTGGAATCGGTCGTGCTCCAACTCGGGCATGAGGGGGGCGGCAACCTCTGCTTCGGCGGCAACACCCATGTCGGCACGATTCTCTGGATGCCGCTGGGCGAACCCCAGCGGCAGTCGGCGAACGGTGAGACCTTCGGCGACGGCTCGCTGCTGGTCATTCCGCCGGGGGGTGATTTCTGCATTCGTGTGCGGCAGCAGGCGCATGCCTGGTGCTCGATCGCGCTCCCAGAAGGCGTGGGCGTCATGCCGCAGGGAACGGGAAGCCATGTGGTCCATGCCGACCCGCGGTGTGTTGATCGATTACGTCACCTCGTGTCTCAGGTGGCCACTGCGGCCGGCTTTGCAGAGCTGTCCGCGACCTTCCGCGCCGATGCTGCCGCCCGACTGGTGAGCGCCGCCACGGCATGCCTTGTCCCGCCTGATGTCCGTGGGCCGGCAGTGGGTCGGCCGAAGATCGATCGCCAAGAGGTGGTGCGACGTGTGCTCGACACGCTGGATACCGATCCCGTCGGCCATCGCTCCATCGCCGGACTGGCGGCAGCGGTAGGCGTCAATGAGCGAACGCTTTCCCGAGTCTTTCACGATACGTTCGGCGTGGCCCCGCGGCACTACCTGCGGCTGAGAACGCTCCACGCGGTGCGGCGGTCGCTGCGGCACGGAGATCCAGCCGCCGACACGGTTGCCCGGATCCTCACGCGGCATGGAATCTGGGAACTCGGCCGTTTCGCCGGCAGCTATCGCCGGCAGTTTGGCGAGTCTCCCTCCGACACGCTGCGGGCCAGGTGAGCCGCTTCTGGCCGCTTTTGGCGAGAGCTCCGCGCGTTACGCCCGGGCCTTCGCGTTGATCACGCCGAGGAGGTCGTCCCAACTCTTCACGAAGGCCGCGGCCCCCTGGGACTGGAGTTGGTCGCCAAGCGTCGTGACGTCAACCCCAGCCCGATCGATCTCGTACAGCGTCCGCTCCGCCATGCCTCCGCCCGCTGAAAGCGTCCCACCGAGGGTGCCATGGTCGGCGAAGGCGAGAAGCGTGGCCTCGGGCATCGTGTTAACGGTGTGGGCAGCTGCCAGAGCGCGAATATAGAGGTGGTCGCTGAGCGACGGATCCTTGGTGCCTGTGCTGGCCCAGAGCAACCGCTGGGGCAGGGCCCCGACATTGGCCAGCCGCTGTGATCGGTCGGAATCGAGCAGATCTCGGTAGACCCTGTAGCAACGCTCGCCGATCGCGATGCCGAGCCTGTTCCTGAGGTGCTCGGGCAGCTGGGGCGTGGAGGCCGCATCCCAGCAGCTGATGAATAGCGAGGCGACGGAGCAGACACGAGGCGAAAGTCCTGCGTCGATCCGCCGCTCGATACCGCGGCCATAGGCTTCTGCTGCCGCGAGATACTGCTCTGGCGTGAAGAGCAGGGTCACGTTCACCGGCACGCCTGCGAAGATCGCCTCCTCGATCGCCGGGAGGCCGGCGGGCGTGCCCGGAATCTTGATAAACAGATTAGGGCGGTCCGCCCTGGCGAATAGATCGCGGGCCGCAGTGAGCGTGGCAGCCGCGTCATACGCCAGATGGGGCGACACCTCCAGCGACACCCAGCCATCGACACCGCCGCTGCGTTCGAAGATCGGCCGGAAGAGATCGGCCGCCCGCGTCAGATCGTCGATCGCCAGGTCGAAGAACAGCCGCTCGCCACCGAGCCCCTGCCTCGCCTTGGCCGTGATCGCGGAGTCGTAGGCCGATCCGGTCTTCACGGCCAGGTTGTAGATCGTGGGGTTGCTCGTGAGGCCGGTCACGGAGAAGTCAGCGATGTAGCGGGCGAGCGTGCCGTCGTCGAGCATCGTCCGCGTGATGTTGTCGAGCCAGAGGCTCTGGCCGAGGCGGTGCAGGGCGGCAGTCGGAGCGTTCATCGGTGATCCTGACCCAGGAGACGGCCGGACGGATTCGGCCACGAAACGTGAGATTACTCAGCCGCCTGGCCGGTGACGAGATTGAGCAGTTCAGCGCCGAAGTCGGCCAGCCGTTTTTCACCGATGCCTTTGCAGCGGAGCAGGGCAGCGGGTGAGGCGGGCTTCTCGCGGGCGATCGCCCGCAGGGCTTTGTCGTCGAGGATTGTCCAGGCGGGCTTGCCTCGCGCTTCCGCGATCCGCCTCCGCCACTTCCGCAGTCGCTCGAAGAGGTCTCGGTCGACGCCCTGCCAGTCGTCGGCGTCGGCCTTGGTGGACTTCGCCCTGCCCGCACGGGGCTCCACCAGCACCACGGGCCGTTGCCCCCGCAGGACCTCCCACGAACGCTCGTTGAGCGTCACGACGGGCCGGTCGCCGGCGGTACGGGAGAGGAGTTCCTGATCGAGCAACTGATGAACGAGATTCTCCGCCGCCCGCTGGTCAAGGTTCGCGAGCAGGCCAAAGGTGGAGAGCCGGTCGTGGCCGTGCCGCACGATGCCGTCCGTCTTCGCGCCCCGGAGCACCTCGCAGACGTGCCGCACGCCGAACCGCTCCTGCACGCGGGCCACGCACGAGAGGATCTTCTGGGCCATCACCGGCGCGTCGGGCAGGCTCTCCGTCTCGCCCAGGCACACGTCGCATGCGCCGCAGTTTTCGGTGGGATACGCCTGCCCGAAATACTCCGAAAGCGCCGCATGCCGGCAGCGGGCGGCCTGACCGTAGCGGCGCATGGCATGCAGGTGTTCGGCCTGCGAGGCGATGAGTCGCTCCTGCTCGTCGGGCTCCAGCTCCGACTCGGCGGCGCTCTTGCGGACGAGCGATTCCCAGCTGAAGACGTCGGCCGAGGAGTAGAGGAGCACGCACTCCGCCGCGAGGCCATCCCGGCCGGCGCGGCCCGTCTCCTGCTGATAGGCCTCCAGACTCTTGGGCAGCGAGGTATGGAGCACGAGCCGGACGTCGGAGCGGTCGATGCCCATGCCGAAGGCGACCGTGGCCACCACCACGTCGATCGTCTCCCGGGCGAAGGCCTCCTGCGTCTTGTGACGCTCCCGGGCGTCGAGGCCGGCATGGTAGGGGCGGGCGAGGATGCCTTCGGCAGCGAGCCGCTCGGCCAGTCGCTCAGTCTCCTTGCGGGAGATGCAGTAGACGATCGAGGCCTCGCCCTTGTGACGGCCGAGGATCGCGAGGGTCTGGGCGATGCGGTCGGTTCTCGGCACCACGCGATAGACCAAATTTGGCCGGTCAAAGGTGCCCACGAGCCGCGCCGGATCTCGGAGATTCAACTGCCGCGCGATGTCGTCCCGAACCCGGGGCGTGGCGGTGGCGGTGAAGGCATGGATGCTGGCCGAGGGAAACCGTTCGCGGAGCAGGGCGAGCTGTCGGTATTCGGGCCGGAAGTCATGGCCCCAGTGGCTGATGCAGTGGGCCTCGTCGATCGCGAATCGCTTCACGCCCACCTGGGCGAGCTGATCGAGCAGGCCCGTGTTGACGAGTCGTTCGGGGGCCACGAACAGAAGCCGCAGCTCACCTGCGGCCAGACGATCGCGAACGCCCCCGCGCTCCTCCTGCGACATGCCGCCGTGGAGCGCCGCCGCAGGGTAGCCGATGGCCTCGAGGGCATCGACCTGATCCTTCATCAGGGCGACGAGCGGTGAGAGGACGACGTCGGTCGATTCGCCAACCAGGGGAGGCAGCTGGTAGCAGAGGCTCTTGCCGCCGCCGGTCGGCATCACGACGAGTGAGTCGCGGCCGTCGAGGGCGGCGGCGATTGCCTCGGCCTGCAGGGGGCGGAGGGTGTCGAAGCCCCACCATTGCGAGAGCACCTCGGAGATCCGCGCGTCGTCGACGGGCGTGGCATCGATCCCTGCATGCTCGGACACGGCTGCACCTTCCTGTGGCGTCTCGAGGCCACAGGATACCAGAGGCGTGGGCCGCGGTTTGCCCGCGGCCTCACGGCGGGTCGGCTTTTACCAGCCAAGCAGTCGAGCACAAGGCTCACGTGTGACTCGTATCAGTCTGCCTTCAGCGAATAGACGATCGCCGGCCCGATCCGGAGGATGCCGTTGAAGGCATACCACCGGCTCTCGCCGCCGCGGCGGGGCGGCTGTGGCATGTCGGGAGAGTTGAGGCCCACTTCGTCGTAGACGTTGCCCCAGGAGCCCCGGAGATCGACTGCCGCGAGCCGCGCGATCACCACCCGCGCGGGGCTGGTATCAACTTCCAGGTCGAAGAGTTCGCGATCCGGCACACGACTTTGCGACATGGAAATGGTGAGCGACCGGCGGATATCGACGATGCTGCTCGTGACATTCAGCCCATCCTCCACCGGATTGATCACGGTGAGGCTGTCGAGAAGGATCGTGGAACTCGTGACGTCGAAGCCGTCATCGCCGGAGTTCTCCGTCCGCACCGCCTTGATTCGCCATTCCGTTTGACCCATGCCGAGAACCGAGATCGCATCGATGTCGCCTCGAACATGACCGTCGCCAGGCCGCCCGAACGGATCGGGGCGGCCGAGCGATGAGGCCACGATCAGGGAGGCCGTGAAGGATGACCGTCCCGAGGCGGCGGCCGCGTTGACCGAGATGCCGTCTTTGGAACAGCTGCGGGCCGTGCCCAGAAAGAACACGCCGCCGTTGTCGGCCAGGGACGTGAGGCGGTTGGCATCATCGGCCGCGGCGAACGTGACCGTCATCGCCTTGA
>JBPCTA010000509.1:0-2835 GCA_051006595.1 Pirellulales bacterium | reverse complement strand
ATCCGAGTGAGCGAAGCCCAGGATGGGCGCAGCGAACGTCCGGCTCTCGGGGCATGGGCAGCCCCGAGCCGCGCACCAGGGCAGCCACGAGCCTCAAGGGCGAGCCGGCTGCCGTCTTGCGATCCGGTGCCGAGCCGTGTCGAATACCTCCGCACATCGTTCCCCGCCCCGGAGACCCCGCCATGGCCAAGAAGTCCGTCGCCGCCCTCGACCCCGCCCATAAGACCATCCTCGTTCGTGTGGATTTCAACGTGCCGCAGGACGACTCCGGGGCGATCACCGACGACCGGCGGATTCGGATGGCGCTGCCCACGATCAAGTCGATCATCGACCGCGGCGGCAAGGCGGTCCTGATGTCGCACCTCGGCCGGCCGGCCGGCAAGGGCTTTGAGCAGGCCTTCTCGCTGGCCCCGGTTGCCGCCCGGCTCGGTGAACTGCTCGGCAGGCCCGTGACGCTCGCCTCCGACACCGGCGGCACCGATTCCCACGCCCAGGCCGCCGCACTGCCCGCCGGCGGCGTGCTTGTGCTCGAAAACGTGCGATTCAACAAGGGGGAGAAGAAGGGGGATGACAAGGCCTATGTCGATGGTCTGGCAACCCTCGCCGACGCCTACGTCAACGACGCCTTCGGCACCTGCCATCGCACCGAAGCAAGCATGCATGCCGTGCCGGTGGCGATGAAGGCCGCCGGCAAGCCGGCGGTCGTCGGCTTCCTCGTCGACAAGGAGATCCAATACCTTGCCGACGCGATCGCGAAGCCCAAGCGGCCGTTCGTGGCGATCCTGGGCGGCAAGAAGGTCTCCGACAAGATCGCCGTGATCGAGAATCTGCTCGCGATCTGCGATCACGTGCTGATCGGCGGCGCGATGGCCTATACGTTCTCGCTCGCACAGGGAGGCAAGACGGGGAAGTCACTCGTCGAGCCCGACAAGGTGGAACTCGCGAAGTCACTCCTGGCGAAGGCCGCCGGCAAGCTCGTGCTGCCCGTCGACACCCACTGTGCCGACGACTTCTCGGCGACTGCCACCAAACAGGTGGTGAACGCCGGCGAGATCCCCGACGGTTTCGAGGGCCTCGATATCGGGCCGCGAACAGCCGCACGGTATGCCGAGATCATCCGTTCCGCCGGCACGGTCGTTTGGAACGGGCCGATGGGCGGGTTTGAGATGCCCCCCTTCGACGCCGGCACCAAAGCCGTCGCCGATGCAGTCGCGGCAGCCACCGCGGCCGGCGCCATCACGATCATCGGTGGTGGCGATTCAGCCGCCGCCGTCGAGCAACTGGGCTACGCCGACCGAGTGAGCCATGTCTCGACCGGGGGCGGCGCGTCGCTCGAAATGCTCGAGGGCAAGGCCTTCGAGACCGTCGCCGTGCTCGACGAGGTCTGAGTCGAACGGGCCGAAACAACGGCTCGTCGTCAGAGGCCGGCCGTATCCCGGGCCTGACGGGATGCCCGTGCGGCAAGGCGATCCTCGGCCCGCGACGCATAGTCGCGGTCGTGATCGCTGAGCGCCGCCAGCGGCACGGTGAGCATGCGGCCGGCAGCAGCGAGCACACACGTGCCGTCCTCCCGGACAGCCACGAGCGTTCCCACGACGGCATAGGCACCGGTGCGGTCGATCCAGCGGCGGACAGGCTCGCCCGACCGGTTCGCCGCATCGAAGGGATCAGCCGCCGGCGCGGCCGGCTCATCACCCTTCACCGCGTCGTCGGCCGGCTCCTCGCGGGCCGGCAGGAGCTCGTCGTCGCCCGGCTCCCTCGCTGGCTCGTTCAGGCCCCCATCACCGGATGGCACCGGTTCAGCGAGCGGGACGGTGTCCGCGTCGAGCGGTGTGGCCGGTGCCGATTGGGCGTCGGCCTCCTCGAAGAGATTCGGCTCCTCGGGCACGACGGCGGGCGTCGCTGCCGGAGGCTCGGTGCCGGGCAACTCGTCGAGCGACTCTGCCATCGGCTCTTCGGCAGGCTTGTCTGAGACCGGATCGACAGCGGGCGGTGCGGCCTCCCGAGCCGCAGCTTCGGGCTCGTCATCGCCGAGCGCCGTCGCCTGCCGCACCTCATCGCTGGGAGGGGCCAGAGTCGGCTCGAGTTGCTGGAGAGGTTCTCCTGCCGTCAGCGGCTGCTCGTCCGGCGCGTTGGCACCGACGACCGGAGCCGGCACCACGATCGACTCCATCATTGGCTCAGCCACGACAGGCGCTGACGTCACGAGCGGATCCTTGACCATCGATCCGGCCACGACATCGATCCCGTGTTCTTCGAGGGCAGCATTGCCGCCATCGGCCTCGATCACATCGCCACAGGCACAGCCTTCCACTACCCCTTCGACCACTCCGTCGTCGTGGATCACGACCACGTCGTCCATCGACACCCAGGAAGAGACCCACGGGGCACCCCCTGCCTGACAGTCGTCGGTAACAGTCCACGAGACGGACGAAGACTCGGTCATGAATGATGAACAGGCACTCGCCCGATAGGCCGGGGCATGATGCGCATGATGTGCATGCCGCAGATACCAGCAGCCGCGAGCGGCGTCCATCGAAAACGAGACCGTCAGAAGCCCGACGAGAAAGGCATGCAGGCTGCGGCGCACGAATCACCTCGGCAGAAGGTTTGGCATCGTTCCCCCCGTATGCTAATCCGCATTCGGAGCCGAGCAAACCAGCAGCCGCTGAGGCACCAAAAACAGCGGCACCAAAAACGAAAGGGGCCGGCGTGGCTGCTGCCACACCGGCCCCTCGTGAATCGAATCCGCCAGCCGCCTGCGAACGGGGTAGAGCGCTGCGAGATTGACGCGGATTGTGGCCGAGTGCAAGCACAGGACCGTCAGGGAATCCG
>JBPCTA010000508.1:0-3815 GCA_051006595.1 Pirellulales bacterium | reverse complement strand
GCGTGGCTTCAGTCCGCAGGCCAGACCGATAATCCGGCTCGTCTCGAGCGCGCACGACGTGCCGGAGGTGTAGATCGCCGTGGGCGGAGTGGCCGCCAGCAGTCGCCCCGTCCGCGTGGCGGCCTCGATGCCTTTCGCCGACAAGGGCATGTCGAGCGTTCCACGAATCCTCTCCTGGATGTCGTAGTCGGTGGCGCCTGAGCGAATCACGATCAGATGGTCGGGCACGGGTGAGCAGGTCTCCGGGGTGAAGAAAATCAGGCCGCGTGACGGGCCAAGGATTCGAGTTCGGAAAGGGCGCGGCCGTAATCAGACGCGCGGATCACGGCACTGCCCGCCACGATCAGCTCGGCGCCGGCCGCAGCCACCGGCGCGATCGTGTCGATCGAAATGCCGCCGTCCACGCCGAGGCGAAACGAGGCGTTGAGCCGGCTCCGGGCCGCCGCGAGCCAGGAGAGCTTCTCGATCGCCACCGGATTGAACGCCTGGCCGCCGTAGCCGGGCTCCACGCTCATCACGAGCACGCCGTCGCAGGAGTCGAGATAGGGCTCGAGCCGCTCCACCGGCGTGTCTGGGCTGATCGCCAGATGGGCCCTGCAGCCCAGCGACGAGATGGTCTCGAGCGCCCGCCGCGGCTCGTCGAGCGCCTCGATATGAACGGTCACGATGTCCGAGCCGAGCCTGGCATACTCCTCGATCACCCGCTCCGGCTGCTCCACCATGAGATGCGTTTCGATGGGCACCCCTGCGGCCTTCCGGACCGCCGCGACCACCACTTGTCCATAGGTGAGCTGCGGCACGAACCGCCCGTCCATCACGTCAAGGTGCAGGGCCGAGGCTCCGGCGCGCTCGAGCCGCTCCACCTCATGGGCCAAGTGCCCGAAATCACAAAGCAGCAAGGCGGGGAGCACGACCGGACCGCGGGCCTCGAGGGTCGCCGTCAAGCGGTCAAAGGCCTGTCCTGCCTGGTGGGTCACGTGCGTGTGCTGCGGAGGGCGGCGGGCCTCCGTCGGCCCGCATCGTTCCTGACGAGTTTACCAAGTGGCGATCAAAGCGCTCGTGGAATGCCCTGGTGATCGCTCGGAGTTTGCAACGCAAATGCTTTCCGCGGATAGACTTGCGTTGAAAAGGAGTCTCGCGTGGCACGCCTGTCCGAACCCGTCTTCGACCCGTCTTCTCGTCCGTCTTCTGCTCCCTCGCGGTCCGTCGATTCCTCGGACCTGCTGCCGAGCCATCTCACTCCCGGCGACCGTGAACGGATCGAGGTTCGCGTGCAGGCCATCGGCCGCCAACTGCTCGCTGCCGCCCTGGCGGCTCGGCCGTCGGCGTTCTCGCCGGATTCCTGGGCCGAGCAGGCCGGGGAATGGGCGACCGCCGACGACGATCTCAAGGTGCGACTGTTCCGGCTCGTTGACTGCATGCCGATGCTCGACGATCCGGCGGCCGTCGATCGCCATCTGCGAGAATACATCGACGACGACGTCATCGAACGCCTGCCCTTCGGACTTCGCATGGCGCTCAAGGCTTCGCGCACGGGCATCCTCGCACCGTTGGCCGCCCGCGCTGTCAGGGCCGCGATGCTCGCGCAGGCGCGGAGGTTCATCGCTGGCACCAATCCCACCGAGGCCGCCCGGGCCGCCGTCGCCGAGCGCCGCTTGCATCGTGGCTTCACGCTCGACCTGCTCGGCGAGACGGTGACGAGCGAGGCCGAGGCCGATACCTATGCCGCCGCGTATGCCCGCCTGCTGACCGAACTGCCGCTGCAGGCCACTGCCTGGCCGCACGATCCGCTCGTGGACGACGGTCCGGTGGCAAACGGACGGCCGAGCGTGCTGCCGCGCGTGAATGTGTCGCTCAAACTCTCGGCGCTCGACAGCCGCTTCGACGCGATCGACCCCGCGGGCACGACCGACCGGGTTCTCGCCCGGCTGCGGCCCCTGTGGCGGCTGGCCCGCGACACCGGCGCGCAAGTCCACATCGACATGGAGAGCCACGCCACCAAGGATCTTGCGATCGCCATCTTCAAACGGATCGCGATGGAGGACGAGTTTCGCGGGTGGCCCCACTGCGGCATCGTGGTGCAGTGCTACCTCCACGAATCGCCCCGTGATCTCGTGGCGCTGGCGGAGTGGGCCAAGGCTCGCGGCACGCCCATCTGGGTCCGTCTCGTGAAGGGGGCCTACTGGGACTACGAGACGATCCATGCCCGTGCCGCCGGCTGGCCGATCCCGGTGTGGCAGGAGAAGTGGGAGACCGATGCCTGCTACGAGGCCGCGACGACGTTCGTGATGGAGCATGCCGACGTGCTCCGGCCGGCGCTTGGCAGCCACAACCTCAGGTCGCTGGCCCACGGCATGGCCGTCGCGGAGCACCTCGGCCTCGATCGCCGCACGGTCGAGATGCAGATGCTCTACGGCATGGGCGACGCCGAGAAACAGGCGGTGACCGCCGCGGGCTGGCGGATGCGGGTCTACATGCCCTACGGCGAACTCGTGCCGGGGATGGCCTACCTCGTCCGCCGCCTCCTCGAGAACTCGTCGAATGATTCCTTCCTCCGCGCCGGCTTCATCAAGCACGTGCCGCCGGAAGTGTGGTGGGCGCCGCCGGCGCGGGCGGCCGCCGTGCCACGGCCGGCCGCCACCGCGGCAGGCGACTCGACGACAATCTTCGTCAACGAACCGCTCACCGACTTCTCGATCGCGGCCAATCGCGACGCCATGCGGCATGCGATCGACCGCTTCGGCTCGGCGATCGCGACGCATCCCCGGACGGTGTCCGTGGTCATCGACGGCGTGGCCACCCACACCGGCGATCGCCTGATGCGCGAGAATCCCTCGGATCGCCGGCAGGTGGTCGCCGACGTGTCGCTGGCGTCGGCGGACGACGCCGTGCGCGGCGTGACGGTCGCGGCGGCAGCCGGCCCCGCGTGGCGGGCCGCCGGTGTCGAGCGGCGGGCTGCAGTCCTCCGCGCCGCCGCGTCGATCATGCGGGCGCGGCGGCACGACCTCGCGGCCACGCAGGTATTTGAAGTGGGCAAGCCGTGGCGGGAGGCCGATGCCGACGTCGCCGAGGCCATCGACTTCTGCGACTACTACGCGCGGCAGGCGGCCCTGCTCGCCTCCCCACGGCGGATCGACGTGCCGGGCGAGGAAAACGCGACCATCCATCTCCCACGCGGCGTCGCAGTGGTGATCGCGCCCTGGAACTTCCCGTTGGCGATCCTCACGGGCATGACGACGGCGGCGCTGGTGACCGGCAACACCGTCGTGATGAAACCGGCCGAGCAGTCGTCGCTCGTCGCCAAGCAGCTTCACGAGATTCTGCTCGAAGCAGGCATTCCGCCGGCCGCGCTGGCGTTTCTGCCGGGGCGTGGCGAGGTGGTGGGGCCGGCGCTCGTCGCCCATCCCCACACGGCCGTCATCGCCTTCACCGGCTCCCGTGAAGTCGGCCTCGCGATCAATCGGCTCGCCGCAGAGTCGACGGCCGGCGATCACCGGCTCGTCAAGCGGGTGATCGCGGAGCTGGGGGGCAAGAACGCGATCATCATCGACGACGACGCCGACCTCGACGAGGCGGTGGTTGCGGTCACGCAGAGTGCCTTCGGGTTTCAGGGGCAAAAGTGCTCGGCATGCTCGCGGGTCATCGTGCTCGATCAGGTGCACGATGCGTTCGTGTCGAGGCTCGCCGGCGCGGTGGGCAGCCTGTCGATCGGCCCGCCGACGGATCCCGGCATGCGGATCGGCCCACTGGTCGACGAGCAGGCCCGCGACCGGGTGCGGTCGTTGATCGACCTCGGCCGCCAGACGGCCCGCGAG
>JBPCTA010000507.1:0-3013 GCA_051006595.1 Pirellulales bacterium | reverse complement strand
CTACGCAGGGGTCGCCAGCACGGACCTGACGATCGAGATTCCGGCCGGCGGCAACCGCAGCATCCTCATTGACGTGAAATGAAGAACGCATGAGACGTGGAACCCGTTCGCTCCGACAAGCTGAGGTCACGAGGTGGCCCATCCTCGTGTGTCGGCTGCTGCAGGTCGTCGTGCTCGGGACCGGGCTGGGCACAACCGTGGCGAACGCCGCCAGCCAGACGTGGACGGGCGGCGGCGGTGACGGGCTCTGGTCGTCGGCCACCAACTGGTCGGGAACTGCGCCGCCGTCACCCACTGGCGACGGCCTGCTCTTCGGCGGCGTCACGGCCGTGACCTCGACCAACAACATCGTCACCTCGGCCACGTCGGTGGCGTTCGCGAACACCGGCACCGCGGGCCAAACGGCGGGCTTCACGCTGACCGGATCGGGGTTCACTCTTGCCGGCAGCATCATCACCACGGCCGCGACCTCCGGCACGCTCACTGACATCATCGCCACGAACCTCACCCTCAGCGGGCAGCGGGCACTCACGACCAATGCCAACCACTACCTCACGCTCTCGGGAACCATCGATCAGAGCGGCGGCTCCTGGGCCTTCAACAAGGCCGGCACCGGGATCGCCACCCTCACCGGCCTCAACACCTTCAGCGGCACCGTCAACATCAACGCCGGAACCCTCGTCGTCGGCTCCCTCGGATCGACCACCCAGCCCGGCGCCCTCGGGCAGGGTGCCCTCCTGAAAATCGGCAACGCCGGTGCCGATGGCATCCTCACCCACACCGGCACCAGCGAAGCGACCGACAAGCAGCTGCAGATCGGCGGCGGCGGTGGAACCCAACTCGGCAGCGCCACGATCAACGCCAACGGATCGGGCGGCATCAGCTTCACCAACGCCGCCTTCAACATCGCCGACACGGGTACCGCCGCCCGAACCCTCACGCTCGGTGGAACCTCCGCCGTGACGAACTCCATCCTCGGCACGATCATCGACAACACTTCTCAAGGCACCGTGGGCATCACCAAGACCGGAGCCGGGAGTTGGCTCCTCGCCGGAGCCAACACCTACTCGGGCACCACCAGCATCACCGCAGGCAGCCTCCTCCTCGGTGCCCCGAGTGTCGGCTCCGTCGGCAGCATCACCTCCAGTCCGCTCGGCCGCGGGCCGCTCGTCCTCGGCGGTGGTGCGATCGCCGGCAGCGACTCCGCCACCGCGCGAACGATCCTCAACCCGGTCTCGCTCACCGTCGACTCCACCGTCGGCAGCGGCACCAACAACGCGTCGATCACGATCGCAGCCGCCTTCACTAACAACGGTGGCAACAGCACCCTCACCAACTCGCTCACCGGCGGCACCCTCACACTCGCCGGCCCCGTCTATCTCTCCAACAACGCCACCGGACGCGTCTTCACGATCGGCGGCGTGGGCAGCACCAGCGTCACCGGCACCATCGCCGACTCCGCGGCTGGCGGGGGCGCCGGCACCCTCACCAAAAACTCCTCGGGCACCCTCACCCTCGCTGCTGCCAACACCTACACCGGCGCCACCTACCTGAATGCCGGCACGCTCGTCGTCGCGACGATCGGATCCTCCTCGGCTGCCGGCGGCACGGGCACCGGACCGCTCGTCAGGATCGGGGCCTTCGGCACCTCGGGAACGCTCCGCACCACCGGCACTGGCGAGACCACAGACAAGCTCTTCCAGATCGGCAGCGGCACGAGTGTCGCACACACCGGCGGCGGCATCATCGAGTCGAACGGCACCGGCGGCCTCACCTTCACCAGCGCCACCTTCAACAGCCCGCAGGCCGGGGCCACCATCGCCCGCACCCTCACCCTCGGCGGCTCCTCCGCCGCCCTCAACACCATCAAAGGCGTCATCCAGGACAACGTTGTCGGGGGCACGGCTGCCGTCGCCCTCCTCAAAACCGGCCCGTCCACCTGGGCCCTCGCTGGAACCAACACCTACTCCGGAACCACCACCGTCGCCGAGGGCACCCTGCTCATCAATGCACAGAACGCGGGAGTGGGTCCGGTCACCGTGGCATCGCTGGCCACGCTCGGCGGCACCGGCACGATCGCGGGCCCGACCGTCATCGCGGGGTATCATTCACCCGGTGCCTCGTCACCCGGCCTTCAGACCTTCGGCGGCGGACTCGACTACGGCGCCTCGGCCGCGCTGCGCTGGGAGCTCTCCGCGAATACGGCCGCATCTGCCGACCGTGGCACACTCTTCGACGGCGTGACCCTGACCAGCGGCACCCTCGCGATCGCGCCGTCCGTAACGGCCCAACTGATCTTCAACGCCCCGCTGGCTGACGGCACCCCATCCACGGTCGTCTGGACCGATCCCTTCTGGGCCAGCAGCCACTCCTGGGCGGCGATTGAGACGCTTTCGCCGGCGACGTGGGACGGCGCCTCCTTCGGGACGGTGTCGGTGGGCGTCGACTCGCTCGGCACCGCGCTCTCGACGTCGCGCCCCGGCGCCACGTTCTCGATTTCCCAGAACAGTGGAACGATGGAGATTCTCTACATTGTGCCCGAGCCCGGCGCCCTCGGCCTGCTCGCCATTGGTGGCGTTCTCCTAGCCCGGGCACGACTGATCCGAACCCGCTCCCACCGCTTTGTTTTATAGGATTCACGCTGCGATGCCACAAGGCAAGCAGGTCTTCGACCGAGTGATGCAGGTGATCGAGCAGCGGATCGCTGCGGGCGACTACGTGCTCACGCCGCTGCCGGGCGAGCGGCGGCTCGCGCTGGAGATGGGCGTGAGTTACATGACCGCGAGGAAGGCGGTGGGCAGACTTCTTGAAAAGGGCGTTTTGTCGCGCCGGCCGAATGGCACGCTTTTCGTGGCGGCCCAGCATCCCCGCGACGAGGGCCGCGGCCCGATCGCCCTGCTGGCTCCCGCCTACCCCTCGACGCACCTGCTTCGTTGCCGCGAAATCATTTCGCGCCGCTGTGCCGCTGCCGGACTGCTCTTTCGGGCCGTCGAGTATGTCCACTGGTTCGATC
>JBPCTA010000506.1:0-4371 GCA_051006595.1 Pirellulales bacterium | reverse complement strand
CGTGAGTATGCGGCGATCAAGTTTTTTCTCTACACGCTGCTCGGCAGCGTGCTCATGCTGATCGCGATCCTCATGCTCTACTTCACGAGCGACCTGCGGATGCTCTCGCCCGAGCAGTTGGTGGCAAGTCACGTGATCAGTCCCACAGTCGATGCCGCGGCGAAGGCCGACGCCATCGCTCACATTGCAGCCGCCAAGAGTCCGGTTCATACGTTCAATCTTCTCGCCCTGGCGGAGCTGGGCCAGTTGCCGAAGTCACCGTTCGCAGCGGTGACGCTCTGGGGAATGTCACTCGAAATCTGGGCCTTCCTGCTCCTGCTGATCGGATTCGTGATCAAGGTGCCGGTGGTGCCCGTGCACACGTGGCTTCCCGACGCCCACGTCGAGGCCCCGACGCCGATCTCGATGATCCTGGCTGGAGTGCTCCTCAAACTTGGCGGCTACGGCATTCTGCGGATCTGTTATCCGATCTGCCCCGGTGCAGGGCTCTCGCTGGCATGGCTGGTCTGCGGCCTCGGCGTCGTTTCGATGGTGTATGGAGCCTTCGCAGCGCTGGCCCAGAAGGACTTCAAGCGCATGGTGGCCTACAGCTCCGTGAGCCACATGGGCTATGTCATGCTGGGCCTCGGCGTCTGGAGCGCGGTGGCGGGCAATGAGTTTCGCTGGGACGCCTGGGCGCAGGGCGTCAACGGCGCGATGTTTCAAATGCTTGCCCACGGCATCTCGTCGGCCGGTATGTTTTTCATGGTAGGCGTGCTCTACGACCGCGTGCACCACCGGAACCTCGAGGAGTTTGGTGGCATCTTCAATCGCATGCCCGTCTACAGCGGGCTCGCGGTGGCGGTATTCTTCGCCGGCCTCGGGCTGCCCGGTCTGTGCGGCTTCATCGGGGAAGTGCTCGTCACGCTCTCGAGCTGGAACTACAGCCGCGTGCTCGCGGTCATCTCGGCATTCACGGTGATTCTCACGGCCGCCTACATCCTCTGGGCGATCCAGCGGGTCTACCTCGGGGCCGAGTACAAGGGGCCGCACGGCGACCATCTCACCCCGATCACCGGACGGGAACTCGCCATCGCCACACCGCTGGTCTTTCTGGCCATTCTGTTCGGCGTGGCACCGCAGTTGATTTTCAACTACGTCACACCGTCGGTGAACCGACAGGTCGAGACGCTGGCCGAGTGGAACCGCTCCGTCGGCTCGCAGGCAGTGCCGTCCGTCGCCGGTGGGCCGGCGGCTGGCGACGTGACCAGTTCCCGTTGACGAATCCTCTTACCCATCAAAGCACCGACACGCATGGACCTCGGATCCCTCCTGACCGGCACGCTCACCGACACGCTCGAAGTGTCGTTGCCGCACTTCCGCGTGGAGTTGGCCCTGTCGGCCACGATCGTGCTCGTGCTGCTCTGCCGGATGCTGCCGGTGTTGCGGTGGCTCGACTCGGCCTTCGTGGCCTTGGGCGGAGTGGCGTTTGCCCTCTGGTATGCCTGGTGTGATCTTCGAGGCCTCCCTGGAGCCCCGTGGCCCGCGGTCGCCGCCGTGGCCGGGCAGTCCTCGTCGCAGGAACTCTTCGGCGGACTGCTCGTTTATGACGCGCTCACGGCCTACATCCGGTTCCTGCTGGCCGGCTTTCTCGTGCTCTACATCCTGTTCACAAAGGTGTCGGGCATTCCCGACCTGGAGGATGGCGCTGATTTCTACACGCTCGTGCTGGGGTCGACACTCGGCATGTGCCTGATGGCTTCGGCGAACCACCTGCTCATGCTCTTCATGGCGGTCGAGATGGCGAGCGTGCCGTCCTATGCGTTGGCCGGCATGCTGAAAGGACGCAAGGCGAGTTCCGAGGCGGCGCTCAAGTATGCCGTCTACGGCGCGGGCGCCGCCGGCATCATGCTCTACGGAATCAGCCTGCTTGCCGGGGTGCTCGGCACCTGTCATCTGCCGAGCATGGCGGCGGAACTCGGACGGATCGTCGGCGAAGACGCGGGCAGTTTCTACGCGTCTCGTTCGGCGGGGCCGATCGCGGTGCTCGCCCTCGGGGGCCTGATGCTCGCCGTGGGGCTGGCCTTCAAGCTCTCAGCCGTGCCGTTCCACTTCTGGTGCCCCGACGTGTTCGAGGGGGCTGCAGCAGAGGTGGGGGCATTTCTCTCCGTCGCCAGCAAGGCAGCGGCGGTAGCGCTCGCCGTGCGGGTGGCCTTCGGCCTGGGCTGGATCGGTGATGCGACCACGGCTGCCACGGCTCTCGGGCTGGCGGACGTCCGGCATTTCACGGTGTATGTGATCGGCCTGTTGGCGGCGCTTACCTGCACGCTTGGCAACCTCGCCGCATATGGTCAGACCAACATGAAGCGGATGCTCGCCTATTCGACGATCGCGCACGCCGGCTATCTCTTGATGGGCGTCGCAGCGGCGGTGGCGCTGCGGGGGGTCGATGCCGAGGGCTGCCGGATGGCGGTGACCGCCCTGGCCTTCTATCTCGGCACGTATCTGTTCATGAATCTGGGGGCGTTTGCGATCGTGGCGGTTCTGCGAAACCGGCTCCGCAGCGAGGAGATTTCAGCGTACGCGGGCCTCGTGCGGACGAATCCCGGGATGGTGATCGCCGCGGCCGCGGTGCTGGTGAGCCTGATCGGCCTGCCGCCGCTTGCCGGCTTCGTCTCGAAGTTCCTCGTGTTTTCATCGCTCGTGGACGCGATCATGAAGCATGCCGAGCGGCCGTTGATGCTGGTGCTGCTGGTGGTCGGCGGCATCAACACGGTGATCAGCCTCTTCTATTATCTCCGCGTGCTGAAGGTGATGACGTTCGATCCTCCGCCCGAGGATCGCGTGGCGGTGCCGGCGCCGGTCTGGCTCCCGGGAGCACTGGTCACGGCCGTGGTCGTTCCCGTCGTGCTGCTCGGGATCTTCTGGTCGGGGCTCTATGCCTATGCCCAGCTCGCCGGCACGTTCGCGTCGTAAGAATCGAGATACCACGAACCATGCCCCCGAACTCCATCTGCCGTCTCGTCGCTGGGATTCAGCCGTCGTTGCTGATGTACCTTGCCGACTCGGGGATCTGGTCGTATCCGGGCGACGAGTCGATCAAGCTCGCCTTCGCCGACGCGGTGGATGATCTGAAGGGTATCGTCGATCGTGCCGGGGTGATTCTTCGTGAACGCGAGGTGGCAGTGCCTGTTCGAACGGCCTACCCGCTGTTGTTTACGGGCCTTCACGATGTCGATTTGCGGTTCCTCCTGCCGCGAGTGATCGGTGATTTCAAGCGGCAGCTTGGTGACCTCGACGGGCTGGCAGGATCCGCGGGCAGTGATGCGGCAGCCGCCGATCTGATGGCAGCCGCGAAGCAGTCAACCCGCCAGCACCTCGACGTGCTCGAGCAACTCGGTGCGAAGTTGAGGGCCGGCCTCTCGGGCCGATCCGGCTCAGGGCCCGCTGCGACATCGGCAGCGTCCTGAGACCCCCGAGACTGCCGAGCATGGATCTCTTCGACAGTCACTGCCACCTCGATCCGATGCGGTTCGGAGCGGAGTTGCCCGAGGTGCTCGCCCGAGCTCGGAGTGCCGGGGTGACGCGAATGGCGGTCATCGGCACACGTGCAGCCGACAGCGAGGCCGCCGCGGAACTGGCCGCCCGCGAATCGGGCATCGTGGCCGCGGCCGGCATTCACCCCAACGACGTCGCAGATGCCGAGCCCGGGGAGTGGGATCGCATCGTACGGCTCGCCTGCTCAGGTCGCGTGGCCGCTGTTGGAGAGACCGGCCTCGACTGGTATCGCACGACCGCCCCGCCGGAGCTCCAGCGGGAGTATTTCGACCGACACCTGCGGCTTGCCCAGCGGCAGTCGCTTCCCGTGGTGATCCACACCCGTGAGAGCCTTCGCGACACGCTCGACATGCTCAGGGAGGCGATCCGACGCGCACCGTTGAGGCCGGTGCTGCACTCCTTCACCGGTACGGCCGACGAGGCTGCCGAGGCGATCGAACTCGGCTGCCACCTCGGCTTCGCCGGCATGCTGACCTTTCGGTCGTCGGCAGCCCTTCGGGAGGTCGCCACGGGCGTGCCGCTGGACCGCTTGCTTGTCGAGACCGACAGCCCGTTTTTGTCGCCGGAGCCGTTCCGCGGCAAGCGAAACGAACCGGCCAACGTCGTCCATACCGTCCGCTGCCTGGCCCTCGCCAGAGGCGAGGCCCTGGACGTCTTGGCAGCGGCGACCACCGCCAACGCCCGCCGAGTGTTTGGCTGAACGCGGCCGATCGTGCGGAGATCACGTACGATGGGGCTCCACCAACAAGGAGCTTCCCATGGTCCGCACTCCCAGCACGATGGTGCCGCTCGGCACGATCGCCCCCGATTTCGATCTCCCCAACGTCGACGGCC
>JBPCTA010000505.1:0-7560 GCA_051006595.1 Pirellulales bacterium | reverse complement strand
CCACCGCCCAGTGGCGATACACCTTAAACAAGGCCCCCGACTGTCCAACAATTGGGGTCCACCTCAGACGGCGGTAGAGACAATCGCGTATGGGTTTCGTACGCCGGAAAAAACGGGGCACTTCGGTTCAAAGAAACTCGATGTGCTCCGTCATTTCTTCGGCGGTCGCAACGCGGCACAATAGGACCAGATCGAGCACGACCTGCCCCAGTCGCCGTTGTCTCGCTCGCCACAAGACAATCCCAGCGTGCGGCCTGCCGGCCTTGGAAAGCACGATGAAGTCACTGTCGCACGTCACCAACACGCGGCCCTGCGCATGAGCGAACGCCAGTTGCTGCAAGTATGAGGCGCCTTGGAGTTCCTGCTCGACGGTGGTCGTCACATCGACGCCCCGCAACCTGAGGCCAGCGGCAACGGCGGCGTCGATGTGCTCATCGAGGTGGTACTTGATTTCCACCCAGAATCCCTTGCGATCAACCAGCCCCGCCACGGCTGCGGGCCAGGAACCCGGAACCGGCGTCCACTTTCAGCCGTGATGCACCCTTGTCATCATCCCGAATCTGCTGGTCGATCAGACTTCGGTTGTCGTGGTAATACGCAAGGGCTGCGTACACGTCGGCGAGCGTCAGGTGCGGAAACGACCCCACAATCTCGTCGGGCGACCGCCCCTGCTCGGTCCAGAAGACGACGTCCTGGACGCGGATCCGTGTGCCTGCAATTCGGGGCTTCCCGCCGCAGGTGCCTGGGGTCGCTTCGAGGTGGTATTTTTCAGAAGCAGTGGCCATGTTCAAAGTTTAGATCGGAGGCGGTCCGCTCGCAAAGTCTGAAACGGAACAGGCACCCGGACGTCCGGGGCTGCAGTTCTGCGACGAATACCCCGCCGTTCAGGCACGGTCGACCATGATCCAACGGCCACCATGCAGGTGTTACTCCTTGGTGACCGTTGGACAATGCCCAGCATGGGAGGATTTCGCGGCATCGAGGCCGCCATCCTGATGCGCAAGCCCCCGATCTACGAGGTCATTATTCAACAGATTTTTCACAGGATAGCCCGGTCAACGGCACCTCCGTAACGGTTTCTCGGGCTATGTCAGTTCGTGAGCGGAGGGATCGGCCTGCGTCGGCGGTGAGGCCAGATGTCGGCGATCTATCTATGGATATCCCGTGCCCCGTCTGGGGGCCGGGCGGACCAGACGGCTGCAAGGAGCGCCACGGCAAGCGCGCTCCACGGGCCGAACACGGCGGCGGCGAGGGCGGCCGACGGGCTGTGCAGGGCGCCGAGTGCGAGCGCCGTCGCCATGCCGCCGTTCTGGATGCCCACCTCGATGCTCACGGTGCGGGCGTCGCGCACGTCGAGCCGGGCAGCCCGCGCGGCGGAGAATGGATAGCCCGGTCAATGGCACTTCCGCAACGGTCTTCCGGCCGATGAGCGACTCGTGAGCCTTGGGAGGAGCGGCCTGGGCGTCCGGAGACGATTCCCGCGAGCGGCACGCCGCCCCTCGGAGTGGCGTTTTTCTCGCCTCCGCGCAGACCGGATCCCAGTCGGCCGTTGCCGGGGCTTCGACGCCCGGCGTTCGGCGTTGCTCAGAGGCTGTGGATGTCGATCGCGGGCAGCTCGTCGGGTGAGGCCTGGAAGATCGCGCGATCGTCGTGCGTCTGCACGAGCTCGCCCCACTCGGTGGGCGGGCCACGAGCGGGCGACACCGGCGGCGGCTCGAGCGGTTCGCCAAGATGCGTGAGGATCTTCCGGATCGGCCCCGGCTCCGTGATGAACGCGATCAGCCGGATGTCGCCGCCGCAGTTCGGGCACTCGAGGGGAAACTCCTCCCCCACCCGCGACATGAGCTTCGCCCAGGCAATCCGCGACGTGTCATGCGCGCGTGGCTTTTGGGTGGCGTGACTGGAGTCGCAGCAGCCCCCCGTGCCGTGCCCGTCACGCGCGTGCCCGTTCGCCGCGGCCTCTTGTCGCTTGCCGACGTTCCCGATGGCGAGTGACGTGACGGCAGGCCTGAGCGGGTGATTCGGCGCAAACACTCCGTGATAGCGGTGCCGGTGCTTCCGCGGCGGCGGCACGAGATCGGCGAGCCGGTCGAGGAACTCAAACGGCGCGAGCTCGACCACGCCGCTGGCCCCCGGCCGGGTTGACGTTCGCGAACGGCCCGGGCCGACCCAGGTGGCGGCTTTGTGTCGGGGCAGCACGTAGCGGACTTTGGATGCGTGGCCGCTTGCGTCGCGGGTCACCGAGAGCCGTTCGAGCGCGAATGGCGGCCGCGCGCAATACCGCAGCAGGTGCTCGAGACTCTTGAAGTAGCTCGGCACGTCGCGGTCGATGAGTGCGATCCGCACACTCGCGTCTACCGAAAACCCGCTGTTCTCCCAGGCGAGCATGTCGGCGGCCGCCTCGGCGTCGAGGAGCCGCGTGCGGTTGAACCAGCGAATCAGGCGGCGGCGGACCTTCTCAGTGACCGCGGCCAGGTCGGCCGGGTTGATCGGGCGGGCCGGCAGGAACGCGGGCGGCGCGTCGTTCGCGGCCCCGGCGGCAGGCGGCAGAAAGACGCCGTCGGTGACGCAGGCGTGCAGATGCACGTGGCGGTTGAGGGCGGAGCCGAAGCGGTGCAGGAAGGAGACGGCACCGAGCCGCGGGCGGGCGGCGGTAGGCGTGTTGGCTGCCGGTGTCGCGCCTGCGGCAACGCAGAGCAGTCGCTCGATCTCGGCAAGGAAGATTTTCGTGAGAGCGGCGACGGTCTCGGGCCGGTCGGCGAGGAAGCAGCGCAGCCGCTTCGGCACGGAGATCACCCACTGTCGCACGGGCACCGTTGGAATCACGTGATCGACAAGATGGGCGGCGGTCTGCGCCATGTGCCGCCCGTTGCAGGATGGGCAAACCCCTCGGCCCTTGCACGAGAACGCGATCACGAACCCCTGGCCGCAGCCCCTGCAGAGGGCACGGCCGAAGCCGAAGCAGAGGATGCCGCACTCGAGATAGGCACGGAACTCCTCCTCGACGTAGCCCGGCACGGGACGCTCCGCCTGGTCACGCCACTCGAGCCAGCTCGCGAGGTTGTCGGAGACGACCTTGTGGAGCGGCGTCTTCTCGGGGCGGCGACGCTCGTAGCGGCGTGCCGGCGCGGGGCTGGCATGAGGCCGGAGGCGGGGCCGCGCGGGAAACCCGCAGAGGGCAGCGACCATGGGCAGAGCGGCGGGCGGACGGGGGATGTGATCGCCCGTACACTACCTGCGGGATGCCGCCCCCCGCCAGAAGGCCCCTCGTCGCGCAGCAATTCAGGTCGCGGGCGCTTTCGGTGCTCCCGCCCGAGAAACCGGAATCGTTCGCGTTCTGGCCGCCGGAGGCCTTTTTCGCTGCCCCTCGACGGAGTCCGGGCTGGGGCATCCGCGGACGGCAGGAATCGCCCGCCGAGCTTGCCGAAGCACTCGCGTGGCTGGCCGACCTGGGCAGCGTCGCAGCGGATCGCATCTGCCTCATGCCGCAGGAGTGAACGTGCTCAAGGCGCTTCTAAATAATCGCGAATAACCGGGCATATTCCTTGAGCGGCCTACTGGTATTGGCCGCCGTTCTCTCCAAGGAATGTGCTATGCACGACTCTCTCACGAAGCACGCCGCACAACTCGCGCGGCTTGCGATGATGATTCGGATCGGCCTCGAAAGCGCTGAATCCGCGATTCCCGGTATCAATGATCAGCTCGCAGAGCTTGCCACGATGGGGGTCACCGATTTCCAAGTCGAGGGTCCAGCGATCTACTGCAGACCAGCTGGCCCGTCCAGCGCATACGACGACTCGTTCGTCGTCTATCAGGCGGCAATCATCCAGCCCGGCGGTATTGGCGCCGTCGTCTGGGATGCAACCGACTACGAAGAACACGCAAACCCGCCGCACGGCGAGCCCGTTGACCTCAAGCCCAACTTCCTCGGCTACGAACGGTGTCCGCCGATCGTGCGGGCGTTGCTCGTGGCCCATGCCGGAACCTTGCTCGAGCGATTCATGGGCGACGTACGCCTGCTCGGCTGATAATCGTCGCTCGCTGCCCTCGCGGCAGTGCGATTGATCTCCGCTTGCCGTCCCTTCTGACGGCAGGCCCGGTCTCGTTGAGCGTTTCCACGTGACTTTCTTGTTCGCGCCGCCGGCCGCTCTGGTCGTCGGCATTTCCCTTGCCTCCCGGCCATCCGGGAATGGAGTGCGCAGATGCTCTATGTCGAAAACGATCGTGACCTAATGGCTGCCGTCTCTCGGGCCCTCGGTGAATCCCCGAGCCTGGTCCGCAACCGCGGCTTCCAGTTGATCGAGATCGTGGCCTTCAACGGCGACGCGTCGATCCCCGACGGCGGCGATTCGTCGATGACGGATGACTCGGGTGAGAACGACGCCGTCGATTTGGCCGCAGTCGCCGGCCTGGATTGGGACTGCCACGACGACTCGAGGCCGCTTCGCCGCGCCAGCGGCCGGCGCCGTCGGAGAGTCGCCTGAACTGGCCCGACGCACTGACGTTTCCTGACCGGTGGCGTGCTGACTGGGGCCGATGCGGCTCCCGGGCACGCCACCGGCCTTTTCTTCACGGACCTATGAACATGGACCACAACAGCAAATCAGACAACGACCCGCTCCCACGGGACAACACGCCACAACCGAAGAACCGCATTGACCTGAACCCGCCCTACGGCTCCGCGTCCGCGCATGCGGTCGAGCACTTCCGCAGGCTGCTTGCCGAGCTCATCGCTCGAAAAATCGCCAGCGAGCGAAGGGGGCCGCCGCCCGGCATGGCCGGAGAATGATGCGGCGGATTTCCTTGCTTTTCGAAGCCTCGATTGCGAAAATGCATGCTCGATCATCGATTCGACGGACCGCCCGCTGTCTCACAGGAGGAGACATGAAACGCCGCCCCCACTCTAGTTCGCGCCGCCCCGCACCCGCTGCCGCCCCGCCGAATCGCAGCCCGGAGGTCGTGGGATTCATCGCCGCCGTTCTTCGGCAGATGGATCACGCAGCCAACCTCGTGGTCGCCTTCTTCCGCAGCGTCGGGATGATGGGGTCGCACGACCCCTCGCTCCCCGATCTGCCCCGCGAGTTCCTGCTGGAGTTGGCGGCACTGCTCCAAGTACGGGAGTGGCACGCCGCCGGCCTTATCGACTGGTTCGACCCGGAAGGCCTGTCCATCGACGACATGATCGGCCAGGCGATCGGGCGGCTCAAGGACGACCCTCTGGCAGTCGCCGCCGGCCGCGCTGGCACCGACGCCATGACCGACGTGCTGCGGATCTGGACCGAGAGATGCGCACCGGATGCCCGCGGCCACCTCGACGCCGACGTTGCGATCCGCTGGGACAACTCGCTCGATATCGACGCTGCGGTCGATGCGTTCGCCACATTCCTCTGCCGGCATCGTGATGCTGGTGAAGCCAAGGAGGTGATCTGATGCCCGTCCGTCTTTTCGGGAGAGCACGTTGTTATCTCCGCCGCAGTTCCGCGAAACAGGAATCGTCGCTGGAGATGCAACTCGACTATGCGATTTCAGCCGCCAGGCAGCTTGGCATTCCGCTGAACGCCTCGCAGGCAGACCTTGCATACATGCTGGCCAATCGGCTGACGAAGTACAAAGACATCTACCTCGACGACGCAGTGAGCGGCACTCGGACAAAGAGGCCCGCGTTCGATGCGATGATCGCGGAACTGAAAGCCGATCCGTCGATATCGCATCTCTTCGTCCACAAGCGGGACCGGCTCGGACGGCCGCGTGTGCCGCTCTCGATGATGATCGTGGAAGAGGAACTCAAGTCGGCTGGCGTGACGATCGTGACGTCGGAAGGCATGATCGCGGCAGGCGCCCGCGGGTCCGAGGCTTTTGGGCAGTCGCTGGTCTCGTTCGTTGGCTATCACGAGAGCGGCGAGTTCAGTCGAAAGCTCTCAGAACGCATCATCACCAAGCACATCGAACTTGCGAGTCAGGGCTATAGCACGGGTGGCGTCCCCCCGTATGGCCACGGCCGCTTCCTCGAGAGGCCGGACGGCACGCTCGTTGAGATCGCCTTGCACCAGCGTCATACGGAGCGGAACTGCCATATCCGCTTCGCGCCGAACGATGAGCAGCGGATCAAGACCTGGGTCTGGATTCTGGAGCGGCTGGAGGCCGGCTGGAGCGCGAAGCGGGTAGCACAGCGTCTCAACGCGCTTGGCATCCCCACGCGGGACGCCGGCCGCACGCGGCGCGACAACGGGGTCGAGCACGAGGTGTCTGGCAAATGGCACGAGAGCACCGTCCTCGCGCTCGCCACCAATCCGATCATCATCGGTGTCAAGGAGTACGGCCGCTATTCGGAGGGCGTGCACCATCGCGCCAAGGCGACGGGGTTCCGCCCTGTCACCGAAGACGAGCTGCTTGTGGATGGTTCCGGCAAGACGATCGAGAACGACGTGGCGGACCGGATCCGCGCAGCGGCCGGCTTTGCTGCACGGTTTGACCCAGAGCGTTGGCATCGCCTTCAGGCCAATCTGAAGGCCCGGGGCGGTTCCCAGCGCGGCAAGCGTAAAGCACACGATCCGGCCGCCTACCCGCTGACCCCGTGCGTGTTCGACCTGACCTGCAAGTGCGGCGGGATCATGCACGGCGTCGTGCGAAAGGATCGCGGGGTCGGCCGCCCGATGTATCGCTGCAGCATCTACACGAAGACGGCCGGCAAGAAGTGCAATCACAACAACATCGACGCGGAGGCCCTACTGCAGTTTACGGCAAGGACGCTCGTGACTTTGATGCAGCGGGCCGCTGGCAAGGACAAGCTACGGGCAGCCGTGGAGGCCCGCATCCGCGAGATGCAGAAGGCCCCGCCGTCGCCCGACGAGGCGATCCGGCGGGAGATGCTTGCCCAGGTCGAGCGGCTCCGACAGAAGGTGGCTCAGGCCCCGAAACGAATCCTCGAAGAGGATGACGACGAGCTTCGGGCCGCCCTTCGGGCTGGGTTCCGTGAAATGCAGGCCGAACTGGCCACGAAGGAGAAAGCTCAGGCGGACGCCGATAGGCGAATGCCACATCGTGAGCCTCCGGCCAGCGTCGAGGCGGAGGTCGAGAAGGCCATGGCGCTCATGGATCGGATCGAGACGGTCTGTACAAATCCGGCGGCCCGCGAGGAACTGAACCGGCTCGTCCAGGACCTCGGCATCCGAATCGGGCTCACCTTCCGCGACGGCCGGCGGAACAACCGCCCCGTCCGCGTGCTCCAAGGCGGCATCGTCGCCTTCGGCAATCGCCCCCTGCCGTGCACGCTTCGCAACAGCAGCGGCCGTCCGCTGGCTGGCGGCCTGCCGGAGGCCGCGGACGACGGCCACGAGGCCCCACAGGGCGGCGGCGTCCAGCACGACCACCACCATGAACACCCCGGCGAAGCAGACCGCTCCGCCGAGGGCAGCAAGAAAGCCCCTTCCGCTCGGAAGGGCGGATCGACCGGATCGAGACGCACGTCGCGGGGCGGCGTGCGACCCTCACCGGCCGATCGTCAATCACCTCGCCAACCATCCGAGACCGGACGGTTATACAAGGCAAGTCGGGGCGACA
>JBPCTA010000504.1:0-8083 GCA_051006595.1 Pirellulales bacterium | reverse complement strand
GGCGAAGGCCGCGCGAGGCTCATCGGGAAGCCGCATGCGTCAGTACCGGGGATCAGCCACCACACCGGCAAACACGACCGCGCCGGTGCCGCGTTCGATCACGGCCCACGCGAAGGGCCGATCGGCCTTCACGACGAGCGGCTCCTCCCGTTGCGGCGCCATGCTCCGCACGCCCATCACCACGCCCGTTGCGGCGGCAGCCTCCGTGCCTTCCTCGGAGACGTCCACGAAGGCCTCGTGGACCACGTCCGACACGAAGAGATCGCGGGTGCCGTCGATACCGGAGAGATCGGCCGCACCCGCTTCGAAAGCCCGCTTCATGCCGAGTGATTTCAGGGCGCTGCTCAGTCCGAGCGGCTTCCGTGCCGTCCACTTCGGCAGAGCGAGCACCACCTTTCTCGGCCGCACGTCACCATCGCCTCGGCCCGTCCACTTCGCCCGCCAATCTCCATCGAGCGTGCCGAGCACTGCGTCGAGGCCATCGACACGTTCGGGCACCATGACGACCATCGAGAGTCGGTGGCCGGCGTAGGGGATCTCGCAGACCGTGGCCGCCTCGTCGCCAGCACCCACCCGGCCCGCGACGAGCAACTCCGAACAGTGCATGAATGGCACGTCGATCGACTCGCCCGGCGCCAGCTGAAACGTCGCCGGCTTCGTGGCCGACTTCGCGAAGGGCTCGGCCCACGGGGCCTTGAGATAGACGGCGTTGGTGAGCACGAGCCGCGTGAGCGGCGTGATGACGCCGGCCTTGAGGAGCTCCGCAATCTTGCCTGCGGTATGGTCGGCCACCCAGGTGTTGATCTCGCCACGGGCGGCCTCCGGCGCCGACGAGAAGGGCACCTCGCCGGCCTTTGCTCCAAACCGCTTCTCGAGCGCCGACGTGAACTCCCCCTGGAGGGATTTTCCCTTCTGCAGCCAGAGTCGGTTGGCAGCATTGAGCGTGATCGCATCGCCCTTGGCCTCGGCGAGCGAGGCCCGCAGCCCCTCGGCTGCCGCGGCGATCGCCGAGCGGTCGTCAGGCATTCCGAGCACGCCCGCGATCTCGGTGGCGGTCTCGCCGCGGGCTGCCTGATGCGTCATCGCCAGGGCTTCCCAGACACTCACCGGCGACACCACGACATTGCCCGACCCCGCTGCCCGCACGAGATCCCAGGCCAGCGCACCGCTCCCGTCGCCGGCCGACTTCGCCTGCGATGAAGCGGTGACCTCGGCGGCCCCGCCGGGGGAATGCCAAGACACCATCACTGCCACCAGCAGCGCCATCCCTGCCATCGATCGCATACGTCCTCCCCACGCCTTGAAGGTCGGTCCCCGCCCTGCGACTTCCACGACCAAACAGGGGCGGCTGGTCGAGGTCAGTCTATCTCAAGGCTCAGAAGATAGACGTCGAGCCCCTCCCGGGCCTCCTGCTCCTTCGCCGTCAGCCCCTTGATCTCGCCGCGGAGCGACTCGATCCGCTTCTCCTGTTCGGCAAACTTGCGGACGTATTGGGCGAAGAGATCACTCGTGCGATCGAGGGCCTGCATGTTGCCGCGAATCCGCGTCTGCTCCTGGTCGATCGTGGCGATCTCCTGCTCGCGAGTCTGCCGGTCGCGAACGATCTGCTCGATCTCCTGCTTGCGGCGGATCACCTCGGCCAACGCCTCCCGCACGGCCGGCGAGGTGGCCTGCGCCCGGGAGTAGAAGACGATCGCATTGTCGTCGAGATTCGTGATCGAGTACGACTCCTCGACCGGCATCTCCTCGACCACCTCGAGCGTCTCTGGCTTGCCCGGTTCGGCCGTTACGGCGAATCGGTAGCGGTCGCGGGTCTTCTCGTCGGACTGCTCTGGCTTCACGAGCTTCCAGCCACCCTCCAGCGGGTGCTCGAGCAAGACCTTCGTCGGGTTCTTGCCGGAGTTCTTGACCTCGAAGAATCGGCACCGGGCCAGCTTCCGCGAGGCGACGAGCGTGCCCTTCACGAGCCGCACGTTGACGATCTGCTCGGGCCGCCCCTCCGCGCGGGCGGCCACTTCGACGTCGAGATCGACGGCGTAGCTCACCAGCCGTTCGGTGCCGGGAGCCATATCCTCGATCCGGGCGTCGCCCGAATAGCCCCCCTCCTCGTCGTACACCGTGATCGGCCCCTGCATGAGGTTGAGATCGGTGGTGTTCTTGAGCCTGAGCCCGGAGAGCGGATGCTTGGCGAGCACCCGCTCGTCGTAGATCGCCACCCGCTCGGCCTCCACCTCGGCCCCCACGATCGGCAGCATCGCCGACCGCTGCCGTTCGAGCGTGACCGGCTCTGCGATCTCATAGCGGAAGAGTTCGCCAAGGTCGCTGCCCGCCGCGGCCGCAGGCATGGCCGCCCCGCCGCCAAACGCGAAGCTCGACGCCTGATCCGCCGCCTCGATCATCGCGCCGGCCACCGGAGCCGATGCCGGCACCGGCGTTGCCTTTTCCGCCATCTGGCGGCGGGCCATGGTCCGCGCGACATGGGCCCGATCCTCGCTTGGCACCGCCGCGCCGGCGAGCTGTTTCTCGGCATCGGACAGGCTCTGCCCGTAGACCTGCGGCCGCAGTGAGGCATAGAGCTCCGGCTGCACGAGCGGCCGCGGCACAGAGAGCGGCTGATAGAGATCCATCACAAACGAGATCGGCCGGCCGCTGACGAGCGACATCCGCACGTCCTTCCAGTCGCTGTCGGTCGTGTTCTCCACGATCGCCCAGCCCTGCAGGCGGGCCTTGGTCGCCGCGGCATCGCCGAGCACGAGCCGATAGCTCGTCTTCCAGATCGGCGACTCCCGGACATAGCCCACGGAAACCTGCCGCTCGCCCTGGCCGCGGAATGCGATATCGACCCCCTTCTTCTCGTTGTCACTGGCCAGCGCGAGTACCGCGAGCGCCTTCTCCAGTTCGTCCTGCAGCCGTGGATCGACGAGCTTCACCCGTGTGACCGAATCGAGCGCGAGCGGTCGCAATCCGTCGGTCGTGAGCACGGTGAGAAACTGCTTCTCTACGGTTTGATCCTTGCCAACCTCCACGCGCCGCTTCTCGACGCCCACGATCGTGCCCGCCACCGGCGAGGCGGCGTCGAGCTCCACCCGCTGGCCCCGGAGCCGGCCGAGAAGGTCGCCGAGCGACGGGTTGTCGGTGAGATTCACCGCGAACGTGCCCAGCGTCTTGGTGACGGGATCGCGGGAGGCATAGGTCACCGTCGTGCTACCGCCTTCGTGATCGAGCACCACCATGCTCTTGAGCAGGTCGTTCACATCCTCGGCGGCGAACTGCATCTCGACGGTGGCATCGCCGGATACCTGACCCTTGTGCTGGAAGTAGCCCACCCCCGAGGTGAAGAGCATGACCGTCTCCAGCGGCAGCGGGGCCTCGGCGGCCGGGGCTGAGATGGCACTCATCGCCGTTATGGCCAGCGCGACCAGAAACGAAGCGAAGAGTTGGCGGGAGTCAGGCATCAGGCACCTCCAGACAATCGGGCAGGCAATCGGGCAGCGACACAATCCGGACACGGGGCGGAAACCGGCCCATCTGCACACGCCAGACGCTCCGCCGAGGAAAAGACTCCCATCGCGTTCCTTCCCGATCAAATCGATTGGCCTTTCTGCTCGAAACGCCCTGCTGGCGTATCATGCCGCCCGCGACTCATGCTCGGGAGCGTTCGTCATGGTGGATGGATTCGATATCCAGGTGAACGGCTACGCGGGGGCCGATTTCTGCTCGCGGAGCCTCACGCTCGAGCAGTGCCGCCGAGCCTGCGACCAGCTCGCCGCCGACGGCACCAGCGGAATTCTCGCCACGGTGATCACCGACACGATCGACGGCATCGCCGCCAAGCTCGCCAGGCTGGTGGCATTCCGGCAGCAAGACCCGGCGATCGCGCGAATGATTGCCGGCTTCCACGTGGAAGGTCCGTTTCTGAGTCGGAAGCCGGGCTGCCCGGGGGCCCACGATCCGACGAAGATCATCCCCGCAAACATCGGCGACATGCAGCGGATTCTGGAATCGGCCGCGGGCCTTGTGCGGCTCGTCACGCTCGCGCCCGAGTGCGACGAGGGGCTGGCCACGACCTCGTTTCTGGCCCGCCACGGCATTACCGTCTCGGCCGGCCACTGCGACCCTTCGCTCGATCAGTTGCGGGCGGCGATCGACGCCGGCCTCTCGATGGTCACCCACCTCGGCAACGGCTGCGCCCTCGACCTCCCGAGGCACGACAACTTCATCCAGCGGGCGCTCTTCCTCCACGATCGACTCTGGCTCTGCTTCATCCCCGACGGCGTGCATGTGCCATTTTTCGCCCTCAGGAACTATCTCGACATCGCAGGCATCGACCGCTCGATCATGGTCACCGACGCGATCGTCGTCGCGAAGCTGCCGCCGGGCCGCTATCCGTACGGCGAGGGCGAGGTGGAGGTCGATGCCGAGGGCGTTGCTCGCCGGCCCGGCGCCAGGAATCTGGCCGGCTCGACCATGTCGATGCGGGGCATGCGCGAGAATCTTCGCCGGCACCTCGACCTCGACGAAGCCGGCATCGACCGGCTCGTTGCCGTCAATCCACGTCGCGCCGTCGGCCTCGCAGCCGATCCCGAGGAGCTGCCGCTGCCATGAAGATCGCGATCCATGCCGACCGGCCGGCGCTGGCCGCCGCCGCAGCCGTTGATGCCGCCACCATTCTGCAGCACACGCTCGCCGAACAGAGCCGGGCCACGGTCGTCGTCGCCACTGGAACTTCCCAGCTTGAAGTGCTCGCCGCCTTCGCCGCCGCCGACATCGCCTGGGAGCGGGTCGAGTTTTTTCACCTCGACGAATACTGCGGCCTGCCCGCCGATCATCCGGCCAGCTTTCGCCGCTACCTCCGCGAGCGATTCTTCGACCTGTTGCCGCGACGGCCGGCCGCCTTCCACTGGATTGAGGCTGAGGCCACAGCAGAGCACGAATGCCGCCGGCTCGCGAAGCTCGTGCCACCCGGTGACTTCGATCTGATGCTCTGCGGGATCGGCGAGAACGCCCACCTGGCCTTCAACGATCCGCCTGCCGACTTCGAGGCGGCCGATCCCTACCGTGTGGTCGCGCTCGACGAGGCCTGCCGGCGGCAGCAGGTGGGGGAGGGCTGGTTCGCCACCTTCGACGACGTGCCGACGCAAGCGATCTCGATGTCGATCCGGCGGATCCTCGCGGCCCGCGCGATCATCTGCTCCGTGCCCGATGCGCGAAAGGCCGCGGCGGTTCGCGATTCCGTGCGGGGACCGGTGACACCGCAGGTGCCCGCATCAATCCTCCAGCGGCATGCCGACTGCCGGCTGCACGTGGACCGAGCCGCTGCCGCGTTCCTCGATCACCCGCTCGTGCTCAGGTGATGCGTCGGCCCGGCCGGCTTCCGGTCGCGGCCAGCAGCCCCGTGACCAGCAGCCCCGCGATCTGGCGGCCCGGCGACGTCATTGCCAAGGCGGCGAGCGCCGTGATTTTCACCCACCGCTGCCGGGCGACCGCCTTCAACGGCACACGAGCCCGCCGCTCGACGACCACGCACTCGATCCGATGGTGGGTCACGGTGTAAGTCACCCGGCCGAGCCTTTTTCCTTTCGGGTTGCCACCAGCAGCCGTCCCGACCGGCTCGCGTGGAAAATCCCAGAGGCCCTCCCACCATTCCCCCTTGCCGCGTTGCACCATCAGCACCCGGTCGCCGTGCCTCAGCACGATCGCCCGCTCCCGGATCCGCTTCGTCGCGCGGGCTGCGACGATGACCGGAATCGTGTCCACACAGCCCTCCCGCCGCGCCGCGCAGCATGCCGCGACGGGGCAGCGGTCGCAGAGCGGCCGCGTCGACGTGCAGACCATCGCGCCCAGGTCCATCAGCGCCTGATTGAATATGCCCGCTCCCTTCCGCGGCACGAGCATGGAGGCCAGTGCCCAGATTGGCTCGTCGCCCGCGCCGCCGACCGGCTTGTCGTGGCCCGCCAGCCGCGCGATCACGCGGCGGGAGTTGGCCTCCACGATCGGCGCCTGCAAATCCAGCGCGATCGAGGCGATCGCACCGGCTGTGTAGCGTCCGATGCCGGGCAGCTCCATCAGCCCCGCGACCGTTCGGGGAAACTCCCCGCCGTGGTCGGCCACGATCGCCTTCGACGCCGCATGCAACTGCCGTGCGCGGCGGTAGTAGCCCAGCCCCTCCCAGTGCTTGAGCACCGCCTGCTCATTCGCCGCGGCCAGATCCTCCACGCTCGGAAACCTGTTCATGAAGCGGACGAAGAACTCCTTCACCCGTTCCACCTGGGTCTGCTGGAGCATGATTTCGCTCACCCAGACACGGTAGGGATCCCGCGACCGCCGCCAGGGGAGGTCGCGCTTCGCACGGGCATACCAGGCCGCGAGCCGGCGACGGAGATCCGCGGGATCGGCGATCGCCCCGCAAATCAGGTTCGCCGAATCACCGCTTGCAGTTGCTTGGGGTCGCTTTCGCTGAGCTGCCACGGGGGGGATGGCCTCTTGCCGACGGTGATTTTGGCGGTTCGACCGAGGCAGTGTATCGATCCTTTACGAGCAGGGTCGCCGCCGAGGACGGCGAAGGCCGCAGTCCACCGGCCTCACGGTGTCGGGCGTCCCGCGAGAAAGTTTTGCCCCTCATCGGCTTCGCGCTCGTCAAACGTAGTAGCGTGGAACGTGTGGTGCCTGTGAGGCGATGTTGCATGAATCCTGACTCGGCCGGGCCTTCGTCGCGACCGGTTTTGGCCTCCGGCCCGGCGGCCGGTGAGCCGCGGCTCTTGGAGCAGGTGCATAACGTTGCCTGCGTCCGCCGACTAGCTGCAAACACGGAGCGTGCGTACACCCACTGGATTCGACGCTTCATCATCTATCACAACCGGACCCATCCACGAAACCTGGCCGAGCCCGATGTCGCCAGCTTTCTTACCCACCTCGCGGCCCGCGAGCATGTCGCCGCCTCAACCCAGAACCAGGCACTGTGTGCGTTGCTCTTCTTGTATGAGCATGTTCTTTCTCGACCGCTGAACCGCGTTGACGGGATCGTGCGTGCGCGGAGGCCGGTGCGACTCCCAACGGTTTTGACGTCGGACGAAGTGGAGCGGGTTTTGGCCCTCCTGACCGGGAATCGGTGGCTCGTGGCGATGCTTCTCTACGGGGCGGGCCTCCGGCTTCTCGAGGCTCTGCGACTCCGCGTGAAAGACGTGGATCTCGAACGGGGAGAGCTCACGATCCGTCAGGCCAAGGGCGACAAAGACCGCGTCTCGATGCTGCCAGATTGCCTGCGCGGGCCCCTCGGCGAGCTTCTTCATAGAGGCCGCCGCTTCCATGAGGCAGAAGTCGAGGCGGGCCGGGGACGGGTGATGCTGCCGGGCGCCTTTGCACGTAAACATCCCGCCGCAGAACAAGCCTGGCCCTGGCAATGGGTGTTTCCGGCGTCTACGAACTATCGCAACCCTGACACAGGCGTGTTCTATCGGCATCATCTCCATGAGACCGTCATCCAGAAAGCGATTCGGGAGGCCGTGGTGCGGGCGGGCATCACGAAACGAGCGACATGCCACACCTTTCGGCATTCCTTTGCCACGCATCTGCTTCAAGCGGGCTACGACATCCGCACGGTTCAGGAGCTGCTCGGCCACAGCGACGTGAAGACCACCATGATCTACACGCATGTGCTGAATCGCGGAGGCCGTGGAGTGCGCAGTCCGGCCGACCTGCTTGGACGCCCACGATAAAAGCTGTCGGCTGGCAGCAGCGTATGGGCATGCTCTGCGACTGCAGGTTCATGGCACGTCCTTGTCAGATCCGATTCCCGCGTGGGCCGCGCCGTCCAGAGCCGGGAGCGGGCAAATGCCGGCGTTTGTAGGCAAACTTCCAGACGGCCCTTCCGCTCTATTTCCCCCGTTCGGGCCAGCCAACACGCCAGGAAGGTTATCCGGCTGATAAAAATGATATCATTGCAGCGTTGCGGTGAGTGCCACGAATGGATCCCGTGGCGTGCGGGGGAGTTACGACAAACGGCTGCCACGACCCCGTCGCTGCTATCAAGCGTAGACGTCCGAATACACAGGTCCGTAGAATTAATAGTTCGCAACATCCAGTA
>JBPCTA010000503.1:0-4090 GCA_051006595.1 Pirellulales bacterium | reverse complement strand
GGCCGATCTTGACTGGATGGTCGGCGACTGGGTGCTCTCGATCGACGGCCAGGATGCGGGCGGTGCCCCGGCCATGGAGATGCGGGTTCGCTGGGATGCCGGCGGATCCTTCCTCGTTCGCGATGCGAGTGTGCCCGTGAGCGGCGGGTCTGCACCCGCAGGCGAGACGATCGAGGTGCATCAGCGCATCGGCTGGGATCCGCTCGTCAAGCGAATCCGCGGCTGGAGTTTCGCGACCGACGGCAGCCGGGGCGAGGCCACCTGGCTACGTGATGGTGATTCCTGGGTCGCGCTCCAGACGGCGGTGCTGCCCGATGGCCGGCAGGAGACATCGACCAGCATCTACAGTTACGACGGCGGCGACCGGTGTGTCTGGCGAACGCTGCCCGACTCGTTGACGCCGATTCAGGGCCTGCCTGCTCGTGCCACATGGATTCGAAAGCCGGGGAGCAACACGAAATGAACCAGTCAACACCATCCGCTCCAACCTCTGATGTCGTCTCGAATCGAGGCTTCGACTTGATTCGCGAGGCTCATCGAGTGGCCCGCCGAGCCGGGGCGGCGCTTCTGGTCGCGATGCTCCTCGCCCCTGGCCTTGCAGCCCAGGTGTCGCCGGCCCTTGCCGCCGGTCAGGCGACCGCGTTCGACGACGACGGCGACCTGGCCCGGAAGGCCGACATCATGCACGGCGCAAGGTGGCAGCGGGTGATCGGCGAGTTCGGCCAGTGGCTCAGTTCGCAGATCCTCTACACCCCCGCCGAGGTGCGGCGGATCAAGATGCAGTTCAACGACCGCGTGGCCGGGATGTCGTCGTACGAACTCGACTACCTCGTTGATTCCCTCGACGCCAAGCTGAAGCTCCTCGACACCCCCGAGGCCCGCGATGCCAAGGCGTGGCTTGGCGAGTATCTCTCGGCCATGTCCGACAGCCGTCGGGCCCAGGCGCTGCGAAGCGTGCCGAACATCCTCGACATGAACTCCGCGCAGCTCTGGCAGGAGATCCAGCGGATCGATGCCAAGCGGGAAGGTCTGCGTCAGCGGCAGCAGGGCGTGGAGGCCAGGCAGCGGACGCTGGCCGACCGTGCCGTCGCCGGACGCCAGGCGACCGGGGCGGCCTCTCGTGACGCCGCGGCCGCCCGTCGGGCTGCTCCTGCCCACTCGCCTTATCGTGGGGGTGGCGGCTCACCGCCGTTCTCCGACGTGCCGCCGCGTCGCGCCACGATCAACGTGGGTCCGTTTGGGGCATGCGTCTCGTTCTGACGCGGTTGGAACCACGCACAGTCGCCAGGCGGCTGCGGAGGAGCCACGGACCGGAAGCAATTCATCGTTGCTCTGGCTCTGGCCATCGTGCCCGGCTGCCGAGACGACGGATCGGATAACGACACTCATCGCTTCCGGTGTTGCGCTCGTTCGCGGGGTGGCATCCATCGCTCCCGCAGCCAATGCGATTCGTAACGCGACCTGCCGGTCAGCCCGGTAGGAAGAGTTCGGCAGGCACGAGAACGGCCTGCGGATAGGCGATGGGTGTCACGGCCTGCTCGCCGCGATGCGTCGAGCGACTCTCGTAGCTGCCCGACCGCGTCGGCATGACGGTCCCCGGTCGGCGACATCATGTGCAGTGCTCCTTCGAGAAGTTCGATCGGATGGGGCTCAGCCGGGTCGAACACGCCGGCGGCGATCATCCGGTCGTACATCGCCAGCGTGATTGGGGCCTGCCGCGGCAACGCAGCGGCGGAGGTCGGCCGATCGGTTGCGGCGTCGCACCCGTGAGGGCGAGGTCGGCGAGGATCTCGCCGCCGACACTCGCGAACTTGAAGCCATGCCCCAAGAAGTCTGACGCCGCTCGACTGCCACGGGCACCCCCTCACCCACAAGAATCCCGGATGGACCCAAGAAAAAGGCCATCCCAAGGGGTGCAGGGCGTTCGCGGAACCCGGCTTCGGACGGCCGAAACGACTGATCTCGCTGCTCACGGGCCGTCCGTGACACGCGAGACCGTTGTGGACGTGCCATTGACCGGGCTATCCTTCGGGTTTTCATTCATGCTCGGCTTCACTTCGGGAAGATCACAATGCCTAATCCCGAAACCACGACCGCTGAGCACACGACCGACGGTGCGGCCGCGACGAAGTTCAAGCCACTCCGTACGTGGATCCCGCTACTGCTGCTGCCGCTCATGGCGTTCATGCGGTTCGTCCCGGGGTTGGCTCAAAACGGCCCCTCTATGATCTGGATGGCGAGCGCCTTCGGGCCCTTCTTGATCGGCGTCCTCGTGATCGCGTGGTGGCTCTTCCTGAGTCGAGCCCGATGGTTTGAACGCCTCCTCGGCGTCGCGGGGCTGGGGCTGATCGTGACCCTGGTGCAGGTGCTGGCCGATGCGTCGATGCGAGGTCCACCGCTGATCGTCATGACGATTCCTGTGGCTATCGCCGCATTCGCCGTCGGCCTGATCTGGATGGGGCGGCAGCTCTCTTGGCGTCGCACGGCCGTCGCGCTCCTGCTCGCCATGCTCGGCGGCGGCATCTCCGATCTCTTGAGAACCGACGGCGTCTGGGGGGATTTCTCGCTGGGTTTACATTGGCGATGGGCGCCAACGGCGGAAGGCAGACTGCTTGCCAGCCGACGAAAACCCGAGGGATTCGATGCAGATCCCGCCCGCCCCGCCGATCCTGCCGCATTCGAGCATCCCGAGTGGCCGAGATTCCGCGGGCCCAACAGCGACGGCACCCAGCACGGAGCCGTCTTCAGTGACGATTGGGGGGCGCAGCCGCCGAAGGAATTGTGGCGCACGCCCGTTGGCCCCGCGTGGAGCTCCTTCGCAGTCGCCGGAAGGTACCTGGTTACGCAGGAGCAGCGCGGAGACGAAGAGGCTGTCGTCTGCTACGACGGCGATACTGGAACGGAGATCTGGCAGCAGACGATCCCTTCGAGATTCTTCGAAGCGTTGGGCGGACTCGGGCCTCGCGCGACCCCCAGCATTGACGGTGGCGCTGTGTATGCGCTGGGCGCCGAGGGCTGGCTCGTGAAACTGGATGCCTCGAGCGGAGCCCTCCTCTGGAAGGTCGACCTGCGGAAGGCCGCCGACCGTGAGCCGCCGATGTGGGGATTCGCCGCCTCGCCATGCGTCCATGAGGGTTTGGTAATCGTCTACGCGGGCGGGAAAGACGATAGAGGAGTGCTTGCGTTCAAGAAGGAGGATGGCGGCCTCGCATGGTCTGCACCGTGTGGTGAGCAGTCGTACGGCACCGTCCAGACCGTGAACCTCGCGGGACGCTCGATGTTGGGGGTGTTGAGCGAGCAAGGTGCGCACTTCTACGACGCGGCCTCCGGGAGCGAACTGCTTGCCTACCGATGGCCTCACCAAGGGTATCGCGCGCTCCAGCCGAACGTCGTCGATCGCGACAGGTTTCTGATCCCGACGGGCATGGGAACCGGCACTAGGCTCGTCCGCATCTTGGAGGCCGACGGCAGGCTCGTGGGCGAGGAGGTGTGGACATCAAGAGACATGAAATCCGACTTCAATGATTGCGTCGTCCACGAGGGGTTTGTCTATGGATTCGACAACACGATCTTCACGTGCGTCGACCTCGCAACCGGCAGACGCCGATGGAAGGGCGGCCGCTACGAGAAAGGACAGTCGCTGCTGCTCGCCGATTCGGGCCTGATCGTGGTCGTGAGCGAACGAGGCGAACTGGTTCTCCTCCGGGCCAACCCCGACAAGTTCGAGGAGGTGGCCAAGATCCAGGCGCTGACCGGCAAAAGCTGGAACCACCCCGTGGTCGTCGGCGACAAACTGTATCTCCGCAATGCGGAAGAAGCTGTGTGCTATCAACTCCAGCGTCGTCTCCAGCCGCTTGCGCGGGCTGGGGCTCCCCGGGCGCGGGCGGAATGACGGGCTGGTGGAGCGAGCGGCCGGGTTTGAAAAACACCTGCGCTGCTTTTTGGGGTATCAGCGACTCCCCCAATGCCATCTCGGAGGCTCGCCTTTCGAGACCCCGACCCACGTGCGGACCAAAAGGCGGCGCAAAACCCGGCGCAGCAGCCGCCCGGCCCCCCTTCGCACCGACTCGCACCACCCCCATACAAACCC
>JBPCTA010000502.1:0-3411 GCA_051006595.1 Pirellulales bacterium | reverse complement strand
CAGCAGACCGGCACCAGCGACCCATGGCTGGCGGGAGGCACCAACTCGCTCTATCGCAGCTGTTGCAGCGGCACCAACACGGTGGCCGACCTGCGGGGCCACGTGAAGATGTATGTGGAAACACCGTCGGGAACCACTGCTCAGGTTTCACCGACCGTTGTGTTTCAGGCGCCTGACATCCTGGCGGCCTCCGTCGATGCCATCGACGATCCCTACGAGGTGCGGCTCTCCGCCTTGGCGGCACGGCCCGGCACCGCGCTCACCGGCACCAGCGCCGGCATCGACGACAATCTGTTCACGCCGGCCGATCTCGAGCGGATTCTCCGGGCCGGCGACATCGACGCCCTCGCCCTGCCCAACCGCCTGCCGGCTGCCCTGGAGGATCGCGCGCAGGCCCTGCGCATGTCGCTGACGACCGATAGCTGGGAGAGCCCCGCCCTCACAGGCACGGCCGCGGCGCTCGTCGAGCCTTTCATGGCCTCGCTGATCTATCCCTGGAGCAGCCGCAACTCGCTCTCACCCGACACCGCCGCCGGGCTTCGCTTCAACATCAATCGCCGGCTCAGCGGCACGTCGGTGACGGAAAACCGCAACTACCTCCGCGGGCTCTACACGCTCGCCCTGGCCGTTGGCGGCACGGGCGTGACACCGGCGACGGCGGCCCAATGGGCCGTCAACGTGCTCGACTTCCGCGACGAAGATTCCACGATGACCGGTTTCGAATACGACGCCAACCCCGCCGACGGTTGGGATGTGGACGGCGACGTCTCCACCTTCACGGGCCAGGAAAGGGATCGCGGCCGCGTGTGGGGCGTGGAGCGACCGGAGCTCGTGATCGCCGAAACGGCCGGCTGGACCAACGCCGTCAGCGGCACCGGCCAGCTGTTCGTCACGCTGCTGCGGCCCACGTGGACCACGACCCGCACCGGGTCGAATGGTTCGCAGCCGAGCGAGATCCTCTCGACCGCACTCGGGGCCGCCAACGCGGTGGACCTCACGCTCCTCCAAACCCAGCAGGGCGACAAATACCCGATCTGGCAGATCCGGTTCAAGACCGACCAGGTGCTCCAGTTCATCAATCCTCAACAGCTCACCGCCAGCAACAAAACGCAAACCCAATATCTTCTGCGTGGTCCGGACGTGGTGACTCAGGGAGCCTATGCCAACGGCTCCAACTCGGCCATTCCGCCGATCGCCGACGGCGGCCATCTCTATGTTCGCAGCAGCGGCACCTGGGCCTATTTCTCGACGGGCTCGCCCTCCGTCATCATCGACAAGGGATCGTTTTACGATCCGCTGTGCACGACGCTCACCCTGGAGCGGCTCGCCGATCCGACCCGGGCCAATGCGGCTGACAACCCCTATGTGGTCGTGGACACCGGCACGGTCGCGGTGCTTCCTTCGACGAGCGCCGCATTCACGACGCGGCGACGCGCTGGGCCGCTCGAGCCGCCCGGTGGCCTGTCGCCGCTCGCCGTGTTTTGGAATAGCGCCGCCTTCGTCGAGAGCAGCCCAATGCTCGTCACCTACGCGTCGCGCGTGGGCCGGCCCGACAAGTATGTGCCACGGTTTCACTGGCCAAACCGGCCGTTCGTGTCGCATGCGGAGCTGGCCCTCGTGCCCTCCGACTCGGCCCAAGACCTGCTGAAAAACTACGATTTCCCGCTGCGGTCGATCGCCACGGGATCCACGAGCGGCATCATGGACGCCACCTGCGTGCCCTCCCGCTTCGCGGGCAACGCGGTGTATGTGTCTGGCACCCATCAGATGGTCAAAGACACGGGGCTCGACCAGCTGGGATTGCAACAGTTCTCGACCTGGCGGGAGCCCGGCAGGATCAACGTGAATACGATCGTGTCGGGAACCTCGCCCAGCGTGGATACCGACGGCCTCGTATGGGCCGCGTTGATGAGCGGCACCCAGCTGACCATCGCCTCCGGCACCGGCACGGCCACCATTCGGGCAAATCCTTTTGCCAGTGGCACCGCCGGCACGAGCGGCACCGTCAACCAGCCCACCCCCGCCCGATCCATGGCCCACCTGCTCTCCCTGAGCCAACAGGCCGGCCAGCCGATCGCCTGCGAAGCCCTCACCTCGGGCACCAGCCTTCACCCCCGCGACAAGCATCCCTTTCTCGCCCACGCCACCGCGATTCGTCTGGCCAACACGGCCACGATCCGGTCCAGCATGTTTGCGGTGTGGATCACCCTCGAAGTCACGGAAGACACCGCCACCGTGCCTGTGGTGCAATACAAGCGGCTATTCGCGATCGTCGATCGGTCGATCCCGGTCGGATACAGTCCGGGGGAGGATCTCAACGTCCGAGACACCATCCGGCTGCTCCGGTATCTGGAATGACCCGATGAACGCGATCCCCTCCACCCTTCTCGGCTCGGCCTCACGGCTGCTTCGGAGCGGCTCGCCACGCCGGACCGGCTTCAGCCTCACCGAACTGCTGGTGGCCAGTTCGATCACGCTGGTGATCATGGGTGCCCTCGCCCAGCTGTTTTCCATGTACAGCCGCTCGCTCTCCCAGAGCCAGGCCAGCGTGGCCCTCAACGGACAAATCCGCAACGCCGCCTGGAAGCTCCGCAAGGATCTTGCCGGCACCACCGTCAACTTCGGCTCGTGGGCCGAGCCCGAGACCGGCGCTGGTTACTTCGAGCTGATCGAGGGGCCGCGACGGGATTCGCTCGCGGCGCACGGCACCGCTGCCATCGAGGCCGACACCGACGACATGCTCTTTCTCACGACCAAATCGTCGCGAGACCGGCTGGTCGGCAGCTTCGGCCCCGCCGGAGTCCGGATCGAATCGCCCTACGCGGAGGTGGCGTGGTTTTGCCAGCCATCGCAGACCCAGCCGCTGGCCAACACGCGGCTGTATGACCTGCATCGCCGGCAGCTGATCGTGGTCGATTACATCGGCAGGCCGCCGTTCTCATCGTTCAACAATGCGATCCCCGCCGCGCAGCTCGTGGTCGGGCCGCTCTCCACGCCGGTGTATGATCTGTCGCTGCGGCTCAGCGGGACATTCGCCGTTCCCAACTCGCTCGCCGATCTCACGAAGCGGGAAAATCGGCTGTTCCTCGCGAAGACCTCCTCGATCCGCTCCGGAACATTTCCCTACCAGGTCATGGTGGATCAGCTCAACCTCCTCCCGCAGGCCGCCACCTTCACCGACACGGAGCGGGAATCCGAAGACGTGATGCTGGCCAACGTGATCGCCTTCGACGTGCGGGTGTTCGATCCCGATGCCGTCGCGCAGCAGAAGTATGGCGTGACACTCTTTCCTTCCGACATCGGCTACACGCCCTGGACTCCCGCCAGCGAATACGCCAGCGAAAACATGCTACCAGTGCGGGCTGCCGAGGGCACGCTCGCGAAGATCACCGACACCGGAGCCTACTACTG
>JBPCTA010000501.1:0-6647 GCA_051006595.1 Pirellulales bacterium | reverse complement strand
CTCGTGCGCCGCGCCGACGTCGTCGCCCGTGGGAGCCGGATGCTCGGTCGTCCACACGGTGAGGTCGCCCTTCGGAGAAAACGTGAAATCGGCCTCCTCGCCCGCGGTCTGCCGGTGGAGCCCGAGATGGCGATCCATGAACCGCAGGCAGTGCGACCGGGCCACGGCGTTGTAGTTGTGGCCAAACTGGATGTCGAAGTGAGCCTCAAACATCGCCGGCACGCTCAGCATCCGGTAGAGCCCGAGCAGGTCGGGATAGCCCTTGCGCTCGAGGTCGCGGGTCCAGTCATTTGCCGCCGTGAGACCTAGAGCCCGCGGGGCCACGAGGGCGGCCAGATCGATGTTGCCCTGGCCGAGGCGGAGATAGGGAGCATTCTCGCAGGTGCAGCCTCCCTGCATCGACGTCGAAATCATCGACGCGGCGAAGGCCGCCCGCACGCGGTCGTCGAGCGCGGCGACCGCCACCGTCTGCGTCGCACCGCCGCTGGCGCCGGTCACGGCAAGACGGCCGGCATCAACGTCGGGAAGCGCCGCGATGAAGTCGAGGGCCCGAAGGCTATTGAAGGTCTGCAGCCCGAACCAGTTCTGCAGGCGGGCCGCGGCCTCGAAGCCGCCGAGGCCCCAGGTGCCCGGCTCGCGACCGTCGAGGTCAGCAGCGGCCCCATGCCGGTGGCCCAGGCACTGGATCGACTCGGCGAAGCCGACCATGTCGTAGTGGAAGACCACGCACCCCAGCCGCACGAGGCCGATGCACCGTGCCTGCAACGGGCTCCTCGCACCGCTCTCGAACCGTTCGGCTCCGGACTCGATTTCCTTGCGGACGGCATCGGCCGGCGTGTCGATGAAGCGTCCCTTCGGCCAGTGACCGTAGGGGCAGAGCATGCCAGGGCGCAGTCCCGAAGTGGACGAGGTGTCGGTCGGCCGATAGAGATTGCCGGTGACGAAATGCCCCGGAAATGACTCGAAGGCCACCTTCTCGATCGAGTAGCCCTCACGAGCGATCCGGCCGTGGATCGTGGCCTGCACCGGCGGCCGAGCCGGCATCGGCAGGAGTCCGGCCGCGAGGGCGACGCGGCTGCGGACGAGCCGTGAGCGGCTCTGCCACTCCGCGGCCGACGCCACCGACGCAAACGGATGATCGCCATCGACCGTGACCGGCGGAGCCAGTCTTGCATCGACGCCCGCATTGCGGCCGGCATGACCCACAGACCGTTCCGCCGTCATGCCCGGGCGTGCACCGGCCAACGCCACGACGGCCAGCAGCCTCACCAGGACGGGGGCTGTTCTCGTTGACGAGAGAAGGGCTTTCATGACGGGCATGGACGACACGGAAGACTGCGTGGCGACAGGGCGTGCCGCGGCCGTGCGATGACGCCTCGTCACCCCGCCTCGAGCCGCTTCAGTGTCACCGGGGCGGCGCGTGCTGGCAAGCGAGGGAGCGTTACGGCGCAACGCATCTACTGCAAGATGCGCAATCCACTGCCGAGGTTCGGCGTCACACGAGCCACGAGTTCATCGAGCAGCGGGAGCGCTGTGGCCTCGGCCAGCACCACGACCGTGCCGCCGCTTCCCCCGCCGCTCACCCGCGCGCCATAAAAGCCACGGTCCACGCCACACGCGTCGACCGCCTCGACCATGGCATCGGTCTGCCCGCTGCCGAGCCCAATGTTGCCATAGCCGGCATGCGACCGCCTCAGCAGATCGCCAACCGCCACCAGCGCGTCACGACGGTTCGCAGGCCGAGCCGCACGAAGGATTTGCATGGCGCTGGCTGAGCGGGCGTTCTCCTCGATCGCGAACGTGGCGGCAGCCCGCACCGGATAAAGTCGGTTGCGGTCGATCCGTGACTGGGGATCGTCCACCGAGTCATACCGCGAGAGGAAGGCTTCGCCGGAGATCCCATCGGGCAGCTTCTCGTGGCTCACGGCGGCGAGAGTGGCTGGCTCCATCTCGCTGAGAAAGCCCAGCTGCGTGCCGAGCTCGCGTTCGAGGATGCGCCTGGCCATGAATGCCGCCGCGCGGGCGGTGGCATACGGGGAATCGGCCACCGCGTGCCGCAGGCCACTCGGCCAGCCGACGACGACCGCCCCATCCGGTAGCCGAATCCGCTCGTGCAGCACGTCGGGCCGACAGAGGATCGGGAGCAGCTCGCCCACGCGACCGTGGGCGACGGCGAGTTGATCCAACAGACCGCAGGCAGCAGACACGATCTCGTTTTCGGCCCGCTGCGCGAGTCGCGCAAGCGCCGTGCCCGTGAAGGATTTCCCGGCGAGCTGCTCGAGTCCGCGGAGCGTGGCGACCTCGAGCGCCGCGCTGCTGCTGACGCCCATCGAGGCCGGCACGGCGGAGCGAATCGAAAACGCCAAGCCCCCCGCCGGCCGCCACCGCCAGGCCTCGGAAAACAGCACGAGGCACCCCAGCGGATAGCGAACCCATCGGGGCACGCCGTGGCTGTCGAGCCAGCCGCGGACGGATTCGCCGCGCACCGCGGGCTCCAGCACGTCGTCCGATGGCCAGGGAAGCGTCACCGGTGGTTCGATCCCGCTCACGAACGATAGGCCGGGCACCTCGCGCAGCGTGATCCTGACCGTCGTGGTGAGCGCGATCGGCATCTGAAGCACGAGGCTGCCGCTATAGTCGGCCACGCCACCGAGCACGTCGAGCCGGCCCGGCGCCGTGCCCTCCGCAGACGGCCTTCCATGATCGTGGGTCGCGGTGGCGTTCACTGGCGGGCTACAGGCCGCGTGGCCTGCATTCTGTAGTGCGGGCCGCCGGCGGCCCGCAGCTCCGACGCCTTCTCATCGGGATCCGATTCGTTGGTCATCGAACCACCGCCGATCTCGGGGCCGGCGAGATACTTCATGGTGTCGGGCGTGCGCAGCGGCGGATGAAACGCCACATGAAATGGAAAGGTGGCGTGATCGCCGTCGTCGCTCGGAGCCTGGTGGATCGCCATGACGTAGGGCATCGGCATCCGCCAGAGGTTGTCGTAGCGGATCGCGACATCCCGGATGAGCGCCGCAAGCTGCCGCCGCTCGTCGCCGGAGAGATCGACGAGCGCCGCAACCTGACGGCGGGGGAGAATCAGCACCTCGTAGGCATACCGAGCGAACCACGGCACGCACGCGACGAAGCCCTCGTTCTCGGCCACCGTCCGGCCTCCGGCCACTTCACGGGCCAGCACGTCCTGTCCGAGAAACCGCCCGGTGTGGGCGAAGTGCCGGCGACCGCTCTCGACCTCGCGGGCAGTGTGGGCGTAGATCAGTCCGCCTGCGTAGATCTGGCAATGCGGATGCGGGTTGGACGTGCCGACGAGCGTTCCCTTGTTTTCGAAGATCAGCACATGGGCGACCTCGGGACGGGCGGCGAGTGCCGCCGAACGGTCCGCCCACAAGGCGACCACGGCGGTGGCCTCGTCGATGGAGAGATCGGCCATCGTGCGGCCGTGGTCGGGGTGGTAGCAGACCACCTCGCCAGTTCCGCCCGCATGACGAACCCGATAGAGGTCATCGCTCTCGACGGGCTGCGGCGCCTGCGGACCGAAGCAGGGAAGGTCGTTGGTGAACCAGTGGGTGCCGGTATAGGCGGGGTTCTCGCCACCGAGCCGGCGGTTTCCCGGGCAGAGGGCGCAGGTCGGATCGTAGGCGGGCACGTCGGGATCGGCGGGAGCCTTCACCTCGCCGAGCCAGGGCCGTCCACCACGATGCGCGGTGAAGAGCACCCATTCCTCGCGGAGCGGATGCCAGCGCTGCTCCCACGTGGGGGCGCCGCGGTTCGGATCGACAGGTTCGGCCATGGGCGAAGGCTCGCTAGTTGCGCTGACACTGCACCAGTGCATCGGGCGTGCGGATGATAGAGGAGTGGGGCAGGCTTGCAAAACAGCACCGATTCCTCGACTCCGGTTTCGATTCCGCGCACACTCATCCAGCCGCACGACGCGGGGATGACCGAATGACCCCACACCATCCAACATTTCTTTCCCGCCGGGGCATGCTCCCGCGGCCCCTCGCGGTCCCGCGGCGTCCGCTGATCGGCATGCTCAGCTTCGCGATCGCGACCCTCGGTCTGGCGACGACGGCGGCCTGGGGCCAGCAGTTGGCTTTCCCGGGCGCTGATGGAGCCGGTCGCAGCGTCACCGGTGGCCGTGGCGGCTCGGTCTATCACGTCACCAGCCTGGCCGGGAAATACAACGATCCGAATCGCGCCCTGCCCGGCACGCTGGCCTACGGACTCTCCGATACCAACTTCACGGTGGGGGGTGTCGTCCAGCCGCGAACCATCGTGTTCGACGTCGGAGGCACGATCGACCTGGGCAGTTGGGACACCCAGTGCCGGCTCACGACCGGCCGGAATATCACGATCGCCGGGGAGACCGCCCCCGGCGGGATCACCATCATCGGGGGTGTGATCAAAGTCGCGGGAGGCAACACGATCATCCGCAATCTGACCGTGGCTCCCGGCTACGGCCTCCGCAACACGGGCACCGACGGATTTCCCGATAGCTATGTCTACGACGCGTTCGACATCAGCGGGCAGGGGATCATGATCGACCACTGCTCGACCTTCTTCGCGACCGACGAACACATCAGCGCGAACGAGCTGGCGGCCGACGTCACCGTGCAATACACGAATATCTCGCAGGGCCAGAACTACCCGAATTTCGACACGACCGGCGTCTACACGGGCCATGCCTTCGGCTCCCTGCTTCAGATGGGCAGCAACGCGAAGCTGAGCGTGCACCACAACCTCTACGCCCACCAGAAGGGCCGCCTGCCCCGCGTCGGCAGTTCGGTCGGCACCGGCGCAATCAACGACTTCCGCAACAACGTCTTCTACAACTGGCTGGGCACCGCCGGCGGCGGCGCCAGCGGTCAGCCGAGCTTCAACAACTTCGTGGGCAACTTCTTCTTGGCCGGCCCGGGTGGCGACAACCCCGTCGGCGGATCGAGCACCGCGATCACCACTACCTCCGGAGGCACGGGCATCTTCAACGGCGCGAGCTCGAGCGTGACGCGGGTCTACCATGCGGGCAACGTGAAGGACACGAACAACGACGGCGACCGGCTCGACGGCACCGCGCTTGCAAACTCCGACTTCAGTGCATCGACGCTCGCGGCGACTTCCTACGACGCTGGCTACGTCGGTGTCACCGACACGGCCGCGACGGCCTTCGACCGGGTGTTGGACCATGTGGGCGCCCGCTGGTGGACCCGCGACGCCGCGGTGGACACCATCGACGAACGGATCATCCGGGAGACCCGCACCGGCACCGGCAAGATCATCGCCTGGGCCGACAATCCATCGGATCCCAATGACGCCGCCGAGTGGAATGCCCTCAAGAATGCCCCGCTCCAGACCCGTGCCGCCGGCTGGGATACCGACGGTGACGGTATGCCCGACGCGTGGGAGCGATCGCTGGGGCTCGATCCGGCCGTCGCCACCAACAACGCCGACTTCGATGCCGACGGCTTCACCGATCTGGAGGAATACCTCAATGAGGTCACCGCCTGGCCCGCCCCCACTCCCGCGATCTTCAGCGGCACCACCGGCCGTTATGCGCTCTCTTCCAGCTGGGACACCAAGTGGCAGCCGTCACGATTCGATACCGTGCAGGTCAACTCCGGCACCGTCGCCGTCGACGCCGTGGGCCAGCATGCCGGCACCGTGCACGTGGCGGCGGCCGTCGTCGCCGGACAATCACCGACGCTCGCCGTTACGGCCGGCGGTCTGCGGGTTGCGGGAAACGTGATCATCGCCTCGGCCACGGGCTCGTCTGGCCGGCTCTCGCTGGAGGGCGGCCGGCTGGTCGTGGCCGGCACGATTGCCACCGGCTCGGCAACGAACGGTCGGTTCACGTTCAGCGGAGGCACGCTGGCGGCGGGGGCAATCGATGCCACGAGGATCCTCTCAGGCACGACGGCAGGCCCTGGCATCATGCGGGTGGGCAGCCAGGCGACCGTGGCGCCGGGAGACGTGGGCACGGCGGGGCGGACGACTGTCACCGGCAGCCTGGCCTTCGATGCGGGCACGCTCGCGATCGACCTCGGTGGGGTCACGTCAGCCACCGACTTCCAGACGACCTCCGCCGCCCATGACCGGCTCGCCGTCAGCGGCCGCATCGTGCTCGACGGCGCTGGACTGGCGCTCTCGCTCCTCGACCAGTATGACCCCTCCTGGCTCGTGCCCCACACCATCGCGTCGGCCGGGTCGCTGACCGGCCGGTTTTCCTCGATCGATGGCATCGAGGCCGGGGGCTTCAAGCGTCTGGCCGTGACCTACACGGCGACGTCCTTGCTCGTCACGGCGGCGGCGGCCGGCGACACGAATCTCGACGGCCTGATCGACGTGCGCGACGCCGCGGCGTTCCTTGCCACGGGAGCCTACGACAGCGGCGTGCTCGCCACATGGAGCGAAGGCGACTTCAACGGCGACGGGCTCGTCGATGTCCTCGATGCAGCCGACGTCAGCGGCCACGGGCTCTTCAATGCGGGCCCGTATGCGGGAATCGCCGCGGGACGACCGGGACCGATCGCAGCGGTGCCGGAGCCGTCGTTCAGCCTGGTCGTGCTCGCCGTCGCAGGGTTCCTCGCAAGAGCCTCCCGCCGCCGAAGTAACCCGGCAGGTGAGGCCATCGCGGTGTGGAGCAC
>JBPCTA010000500.1:0-4999 GCA_051006595.1 Pirellulales bacterium | reverse complement strand
GGGTGGCCTTCATGAACCGCTGGGGTGTGCCCCGCGAACTGCTGCCGGCGGCACTAGGCCACGACGGGCCGGCGGTCTGCGCCGCCCTGATCGACGACCTGCGGTCGGCCTGCCTCGACGGGCACGACGCTCCCGAGATCGAAGCCGCGCGGATCCGGTGGGATCAGCGGATTCGCAATCACGTGGCCATGCCCTTCCATCGCACCACCTTTCATGCCTGGCCGCTCATGCCGGCGACCGACCGGCGCTTCATCGAGGCCGTCTTCGGACTTCCCGTGCCCGCCTTCGAGGATCGTGTGGTCGAGGAGGCCCTGCTCCGCCAGCTTTGCCCCGACCTCGCCCGGGTGCCGCTCGACACCAACTCGTTTCGCTTCGCCCCGATGGCTGGCAGCCGGTCGCGGCTCGGCGCACTCGCTGGATCGGCCATGAGTCGCGCCCGCCGCCTCTACTGGACGCGACTGAAGGGCCACGACCCCCGGCGCTACGAGCGGCTTTTCAATGTCGATCATCCGCGGTGGATGGCCGTGCGCCGCGATGTGGAGCCGCTGCGGCCGCTGCTGCACGACCACCTCGCCGCCGAGTCGGTCGCGAGCCTGCTGCCGCCGCCGGAGGTCCGCACCGCGTTTCGCAATCCGGTCAACGCCGGCAGCCCGATCCGCCTGCTCCTCGGCCTCGCGATCGCGTTGGAGGATCTGTCGCGCAGATAGCCCGCGGCCTTACTTCGTCGGGATATCGATATCACACACGTTGCCGCTCCGCTTCACCTCAAACGTGAGCGATCTCGCGGGCAGCGCGCGGCCTTGATCACCCCCCGACACGCTCACCTTGTTCACGCCAAGCGCCGCTCCGAACTTGCTCCCCGGGCGGATCACCCGATACCGGCCCTCGGCATTCGTCGATCCCACGCTCCGCTGGATGCCGGCCTCCTCGGGCGTGAACGTCACGAAGGCACCCGGCAGAGGCTTGCCGTCAACCCGCACGGTGCCGGTGACCTCCGCAAACCCACGGCCCGAACAGCCGGTGGCCGCGAGGAGCGACACCAGCACCAGAGACAGACACGTCGGCGGCTTCATGAACGACTTGGATCCAGGAGACAGACCGGGGGGAAGCAGGCAAAATCCGGCTGCAGACCGAACGATCTCACCGCGACGAGTCGCCGGTGACGGTGCCCTCGTTGCGGTGGGCCATGCCGAGGTGGATGACGGGATCGACGGTTTCTTCGGCCCACCGTATCGACCCGTCCACGAGCATCATGTTGACGCCGCCCGGATGCTTGCTCGAGAAGATCTTGCCGTTGTTGTCGATGTCGCTGGCGGTCGGGGGCGAGTTGGCCATCAGGAAGTTGAGGTTGATGAAAAACCCGTTGGTGTTGACCCGACCGATGATCCGGGCCGTCTCACCCGCCGAGTAGCCGGCCGCATTGCCCGCTCCGACCCAGACCGCGGCGTAGTTGACCTTGCTTCGTTCGCCGATGCACCAGGTCTTCGAGGTCCCGTCGGTCACATCCTTGATCCGCAGGCCGAGCGGCCCGCGGCCGGGGCCCGAGTTCGGGATCGAGCCGCTGGCCGCCGCCGACTTGTCGGCCATGCCGAAGAGCATGCCACCCGGGTCGTGGGAATATCGTGGACCGTAGTTTGGGACGAGCGTGGGGTCGTCGCTCATGCGATTGTTCCAGCCGAGCTCACCACAACTGCCGACATAGTTCGACGTGGCGACGTCAAACGCACCGCTGCCGAACTTGAAGAGCGTGTTGGGGCTCGGCGCATCGTCGGACGGACAGCGGTAGGTGGAGATCGGCGACTGCAGCGCAGCCTTGTCGGCGGCCGACGCACCGGCGACATAAACCGCCGAGAGCTTGCGGCCGGCGGGATCGAGCTGCGAGAAGAGCGTTGATTGCTCCATGTAGGGCAAGAGAAACGTGCCCCAGCCCCAGACGGCGCCGCTCGTCCAGAAGTGGGAAAAGCCGGCCGGAAACGCCTTCCGGGCGTCGTGGTGGAGGTGCATCGCCATGCCGATCTGCTTGAGATTGTTGGTGCAGGCCGAGCGGCGGGCCGCCTCCCGGGCCGTCTGCACCGCGGGCAGTAGGAGCCCGATGAGCGTGGCGATGATTGCGATCACCACCAATAACTCGACCAGCGTAAAGCCACGACGGTGCTCGATGCGGTGGGTTGCTGCAGATGGTTGGGAGTGTGTCGCGAGGAGCATTGCTGCGGCGTCATTTGGTGAGATCGAAGGAGACGGTGCGGCTGTCGGCGGACACGCTGGCGGCGAGGCCGGATTCGACCGTGGTGAAGTAGCGGAGTGGAATCAGGGGCGTGGGCGGAAGCGGAGCTCCGGTCGTGGGATCCACCTTCTCGACCGCCTCGTAGGCGATCACCGCCACGCCGTAGTCACGAGGCTGGAGCCAAACCTCATAGCGGCCCCGGGCATCGAGCTTGGCCGAGCCGCTGTCGGTGCCTTCCGCGGCGGCAAACTGGATGGTGCCGCGGCCCAGCGGTGCGCCCGCGACGGTGACTGTGCCACTGACGAGCAAGGCTCCCGGGGGACCGGCGGGCCCGCCATAGCAGCCCGCGGCCGCCAGCAGACAAGCCCCCAGCGCCACCGCGACAGCGAGTCGCTCAGGGAATGGAGGCGACATTGCCATCGGCGCGGCCCCCAAGATAGTTGTAAAGCACGAAGTCGATCGAGTCTTCGATGAACGTGACCGAACCATCGGCGAGGGCGAAAAAAGCTCCACCCGCATGGTGGCTTGCCGCGCCCATGTTTGCGAACGAGTCGGCCCAGGTGTCGAACGTCATCGACGGACTGTTGATCCGCATGTTTGTCGGCACGCCCGGAAAGAGCACCGAGAACACGCCGCCGTTGTAGACCAGCTCGCCCCGCTTCTCGCAGAGCATGAGTGTTTTCGACAGGCCGTCAGACACGTCCTTGCCACGGCACTGAAACCCACTGGCACCGCTGAACATGCCCGGCACCGCCTGCGGTGCCGACCAGAAGAAACCAAAGCGATAGTTGTAGTCGTTGGCCATGCAATAACTTCGATACCCCGCTGGACAGTCGGCGGGCGGTGGGATGGTGCCCACGCCCTGCGGCCCCATCGACACGCCATAGCACGCTACGGCCCAGTTGGGATACGGCGAGCCTGAGGCGGGACTCCACGGGAAGAACCCCGAGTGCGACTGCCCGCCGTCATTGCGCCGGCGACACCCCCCGGCGAATGGGTTGCTCGGGCACTCCTGCACGCTCATGCGCTGCCGCTCGAGCAGGGGCCGGTTGGTGGGGCCGTCGTAATCCTCGGCTGGCTTGAGCGTGGCAGCGAGCGCGGTGAGCTCCATGTAGGGCATCACTTCGACGAACCAGACCTTCCAAGGACGCGGCCCCGGCTGGGGCACGCCACCGGGAGCAGCAGTGCCGCTGGAATACGTGGACGCGAACGGAAACTTCTTCTTCGCCGACTCATAGCCGTGCAGTGCCAGGGCCTGCTGCCTGAGATTGTTGCTGCAGGACGAGCGGCGGGCCGCCTCCCGGGCCGTCTGCACCGCTGGCAGCAGGAGCCCGATGAGCGTGGCGATGATCGCGATCACGACCAGGAGTTCCACGAGCGTGAACGCGGCTGGCGACGAACGACGAATGAGCAACTCCGCTGGGGAGGGCGCGGACCGAATGGAGGCGGAAGACATGGGCAGCGACCTCTCTGGAAGGGTGTGGTCGTGCAGATGTTCAGCCCTTGGTTCCGCGAGACCTGCGCCGGAGGAGGCCGAGGATGCCGATCCCCGAGGCGATCGCCATCATCGCGCCTGTTGTCGGCTCGGGCACGGCCTGCAGATTGACGAACAGGCCAGACCCGAGCGGCGCCGAGACGTTGATCCCGGGCGTCGTAGACGAATACGTGATCTGCCATGTGTTGAGGCCCGACGTGAAGGTGTCGCCATCCGCGAGGGGCGTGCCGCCAACGCTGAACAGGCCCGAGTTCCACGAGCCGCCGTAGTTGACCAGCGACAGGATCGTGCTCTGCGGCACGGCGACGGGCGAGCCGAATACGTCGGTGAGCGAGAGCGCCACGGTGCCCGAGAGGCCGAGGTTGCCCGACGACTTCAGAAGGTCGGCGGCGAGCGTCGAGGAGTTGAAGTCGTAGGCGAGAGTGGAGCCGTCGGTGAAGCTCACCGCGGATCCCTTGGTGAGCGTGCCGGCGAGGCCGCCGGGGGCGAGAATGCCCCCCGAGCCGAGCGTGACGGCACCGCCAAGCGAGCCGGCTCCACCGAGCGTGGCCCCCGTGACGCTGACCGCCCCGGTGGCCGCCGAGGCATTGCCATCGATGAGCAGTGCGCCCGCATTGACGGCTGTGGCACCCACATAGGAAGCCGACCCGCTGATCGTGAGCGTGCCGAGCCCGGTCTTGGTGAGGCCACCAGAGCCTCCGACGGAGGTAAACGCGCCGAGCGAGACCGACCGGGCGACGTCGGCCTCGATCGTGCCGCCCGACGCCCCGAGCGTGAACCGCAGGATTCCGTTGGGCGTGGCGTCGAGGCCGTTGGCCGTGAGGTCGGTCGAGGCATCGTAGTTGCGGAGCGTGCCGCCATCGATGGCGATGGTCCGCGTGGCCGTCGGGCCCGAGAGGCCAGTGCCACTGGCGATCGTGCCGGCGTAGAGCGTGCCGCCGTTGAGGTTGTAGGCCGACTGGAAGACCGGCAGCGAGGTCGCGGTGCCGTTGGTATTCAGGCCGAGCGTGAGTGACTGGATCTTGCCCACGCCGCCCCCCTGCGTGATCGCGGCGGCGAGCGCCGGGGTGCTGGTGCCGGTCATGACGCCGAGCGTGCCCGACTGGATCTGCAGCGTGCCGGAGTTGAACAGGATCCCGCTCGTGCTGGCGTTGCTGGAGCCGGCGATGTGACGGCCGACGACGACCGTGCCGAAGATCGCATCGACCGTCGCGCCGTTGAGATTGAGAAGCCCCTCGCCCGATCGCGCTCCGGAGCTCGTGTCGCCGATCACGGAGGTG
>JBPCTA010000499.1:0-3644 GCA_051006595.1 Pirellulales bacterium | reverse complement strand
TAGCTCGGACGTGCTGAGGAATCGCCACAGACTCCCATTGCCTCCGGCCACAGGCACGCGGCGACGGACACACCCATGACAAGACGCAACCGGTTTCGCACCGTCGGATTCGACTCGTGAAGGTTGGATTACGGACGCGGGCCGGAAGCAGCACCGGACGGCGGGGCCGTCGGAGGACTGCTCATCGCTGCAGCCACCACGCTCTCGCCCGCAAACAGCTTTGCATACTTTTCGGGATCGACTTCCTCGGTCCGAGCTCCGGTGAAGGCGACGAGTCGTTTGCCGTCTCGGCCCTCGACCTCGAAGACCACCGCCTGCTCCTCCATCGGGCCGATCGACACGCCCCAGCGGACTGCGAACGGCTTGCCGTCACGATCGGAAACGAGCAGTTGCTCGAACCCAGCGGGGTCGATGCCCATCATGTCGAGGTTCTTACGGGGCGCTGCCTGGACGAATGCCCGAAGCGTCGCCTCGTCTTTGGGGCCGACCCAGCCATTGGTCGCCTGATAGAACCGGAAGAGGTTGGCCAGTTGCTTGATCCGACTGTCGTTCATGGCGGCGACCTGCCGGCTAATAGAACGGTCAGAGCAGCCCGCCATCCCGGCAACGCTCGCAGCGCACAGGGACGCCAGCAGGAGACGCCGCCCGAAGGGAAGGGCTGGTCGCGAGAGGCATCCTTGGACATACCAGTTCACACGCTGCCTCAGGTTCATACGGGGCCTTAGGAGAACCGATGCCGATGGAATGACGGGGAACTGCCCGGGCGAATCCACGATGCCGCCTACAACGCCGAGGTGTTGACCGATTCGCCGTCGTTCCGACAGCCGATCCGAAACAGCACGTCCGTGTCGATGTCGAAGGAGATGCCCCGCACCGATCCATCACCAAACGTCGAGCCCATCACGGCGTGCGGGCTGCCAAACTGCCGCTCGGCCGTGTCGGACGCGGGACGTGGATCAGAATCAGCCCGAGGCCGAGTGTAGGCGTTGGAACTGTCCGTCGAGGGGAACACGAGCCGGATCGTCACATATCCGGCGGCATCCGCCCAGCCCGGGGAGTCGAAGTAACCCCACTGATTCCAGTCGGTGCAGCAGAGCGCCGGCGGCTGCTGACCGCTGGACCAGGCCGATTTTTCCATCACGAAGATCGTCTTCGAGGTGCCGTCGCTGATCTTCGACACGGTGATCGGCGGCAGCCGACCATACGCACTGCCGGAACGGCCCGTGTAGAGCATGCCCGACTTGGCGACGATGCCCCGCCATGCCTTGTCAAACTCGTCGGTCTCTGTCTGACGCTGGCTTGGGCTGTCGGTCTTCGTCTGATAGTTGCCCATGTCCCAGCCGGTCGCCACCCCGGCGTAGTCGGTGAGGTGGAAAACCGTTCCCCACGAGGTTGGCCGGCTAACCCGTGAGTTCCGCGAAGGGCACTTCACCACCGCGATGCCGCTTTCCAGCGGCGAGTTCACGCCCAGCGAAAATCCGCCCTGCGTGACCGCGGCCGAATGAACGGTCCCATACTCCATGTAGGGCAGGATCTGAAACACCCACCCCGCCCGTTCATATCCAGCGGTCGGCGCCGGCGTGAAGTTGCGGTCGGCGAGGATCGTGCCGGCGCTGGGAAATGACTTCTTGGCGCTGAGGTAGGAGTGGGCGGCGGTGCCGATCTGCTTCAGATTATTGAAGCAACTGGATCGACGGGCCGATTCCCTGGCAGTCTGAACCGCCGGCAAAAGCAGGCCGATGAGCGTCGCGATGATCGCGATCACGACCAAGAGTTCGACCAACGTAAACGCCCTTCGGAAAACAAATGCCGTAGTTCCACTGCGACCGCTGCCTCTCAGCCCGCCATCCCGACACAGACAAACGCTCATGCTGCACTCACGGCATCGAAAGGAACGCGGGGAGGATGAGCCAAACGACCGGCGCTGGCGACCACCCCCGCGATGTACATAAAACTACTTTAGTGATGGACAAACTGCGCTGTCAAGCCAAAAAACTCAACCGGAAGACCAGGCTGCTGTCGAGCCGCGCACGATGAGGTCGGCTTCCAGTCGCACGTTGAGATACCGGTCGTGCGCCGGAGACTCGATCCGTTCCAGCAGAATGCCTGCGGCTCGGGAGCCAATGTCCCCAGCCCGCTGTCGCACGGTCGTCAATGGGGGCGTCATCCCGGCGGCAAAATCGAGGTCGGCGAAACCGACGACCGAAAGATCCTGCGGAATCCGGAGCCCCGCCGCCGCCGCCGCCCGATAGACGTCAACTGCCTCGTGGTCGGTTGCCGTGATCACCGCCGTGGGCCGTTGCTCGCTCGCGAGGAGACGGCTGGCCACCTCCGCCGAATCGTCACCCCGGGCATTCAGTTTCCACACCGTCAGGTCCGCTCCCGTTCCGGCAAACGCCTGCTCGAGCCCTTCGCGGCGGTCGATGGCCCAGCGTTGCGACTCGAGTTCGCGACCGCTGATGTACGCGACCCTTCGATGCCCCAAGGCCACCAGATGGCGGGCCACGAGCCGAGTGGCGGAAGCCTCGTCGGTCGTGACGGCATCGCAGGTAGCCTCGTCGGAATGGTAGTCAATCATCACCACCGGCACCGTGCGATCGCGGAGCTCTCGGGCATGGTGGTAGTAGGCCAGGCCAAAAGGCGGCCAGAGAATCAGACCGTCCACCCGCCGATCCAACAGGCGATTCATCAGGTCGATGCCCCGCTCCTCGTCGGCCTCGAAATGCGGCATGTGCTGAAGATCACCGAGCCAGACCGTGATCGGCAGGTAATCCGCCGCGGCCAGACGTTCATGAATGCCGGCGAGCACCGCCACCCAGAACGAGTCGTAGGGCGGAATCACGACGCCGATGGTCCGGGTTTTTCCCGTTTGCATCCCGCTGACAAGGAGGTTGCGTCGCCAGCCGAGCGTCGCTGCGGCCGCGACCACGCGTTCGCTGGTCTGTTCACTGAAGTTGGCGGTATCGCCCCGCAGGATCCGGGACGCCGCCCCCAGAGAGACTCCCGCCAGTGTGGCCACGTCATGGAGCCGCGGCGGACGACCGGGCCCGGGCGATGAGGTCGAAACGTTTGTGGGGTTCGCAGGGTCTGGCATAGAACAACTAGTTTATCATGGACAACTCTTCCTCGGGCCGGTACAGTTCAAGGCGGCGGCCTAGTGAGGAACGAGTCTTCAGACGCGACGTCATGGAACAGGATACTCTGCATCAGGGTCCGCTGAGGGATCACGATTCTCTACGGGTGAGCCCGGAACGGCCCACCACGACCAGCATGCCTGCGGTTCTGAACGGCAGTCGATGGAATCGGGCGTTTCCCTGGCAGGAGCGGCCACCCGGCTGTTCGGACGTCGTGTGGCGAAGCGACGCCAATCCGGTGATCGGCCGCAGGCCGCTGCCGGATGTGCAGGGAATCTACAACAGTGCTGTCGTGCCTTTTGGCGATGGCTACGTGGCCGTCTTTCGACTCGAGAAGACCACCCGTTTCCCCAGGCTTCATGTGGGCCGCAGCCTCGACGGCTTGGCCTGGCAGATCGACGAGCAGCCGCTCCAGTTCACGAACCACGAGATCGCTCCGTCTGATTACGCCTACGACCCGCGGGTCGTGGAAATCGAGGGCACATTCTACATCTCGTGGTGCGGCGGCCA
>JBPCTA010000498.1:0-5942 GCA_051006595.1 Pirellulales bacterium | reverse complement strand
CCCCTGACGCCAGCGCTGGAAGATGATGCCCGGCGCGAGGGCCGTCTGGCTGGCGATGCAGATCGTGCCACCGGGCCGCGTGACCCGGGCGGCCGCGGCGACGGCGGCCGTGATCAGCCCGAAGCCCGCCGCTGGATCGGAGAGCGTGGCGATCGCCAGGTCGGCGGCGGCCTTGAACGGTGGACTCCAGGCGGCGGCCGCGGCGCGGGCTTGCCGGCTCGCGTCGTCGGGAAGTCCGAAGCAGGCGGCGTGGAGCGTCGTGCCCGTGCCGCGGACGAGCCGCAGACTCGCGCACAACCCCAGCTGCCAGGTCATGTCGTGGGCGGTCGACTTCCAGTCGCCGAGTGCGCCGCGACCGCGGCGGGCGAGGGCGACGAGCAGATCGCGGCGGGAGGTCGTCCGCGAGAAGGTCGGCCAGAGTTCTCCCTCGATCGACCGACCGGCGAGCGCGGCATCCCAGCCCCAGTCGCCAACGGCCACGACCACGTCGGCGTCAACCAGCGATCGCGCGAGGTAGAGCGGGAGGCCGGCCTCGTCGGCGGCGAGGTAGGCCGTGCCAGAGTCCAGTGCAGGGTCGAAGGGCACCGCCCCCGCGATCATCGGCGTCGCTCCCTCCACGCAGCCGGATTCGAACCCGAGCCGCGGAGCCTGCGCGAGCGTGACGTCGCCTGGATCGACGCCGGCCGTGCTCAGGCATTCCACAATGGCCGCGACGACCTGCTCGCCCTGCGGAATGTCGCCGGCGATGGCGACGACCACGCGGTCGCCCGGCACCACGTGGGCCGCCAGCGGCGGGCAGTGGTCGCCCGCGGCGAGCGCCTCCGATGTCAGGCGGCGGGCCGCGAGGCCCTCGACTCCCTGCGGCGGCTCGAACGCGGCCAACGGCGTGTCGCCGTGACATTCGAGCACGAGCGGATCGTCGGCACCGTAGTCGAGCGTGATCGGATGCAAGGCGGCAGGGAGGGGTGGAGGGGGTCGAAACGGCGGTCAAGGAGGACGCATGTGCGGGCGATCCGGTCATCTTATCGCCGGCGTGGCGGTCGAGAATGATCTGGCAGTGCAGGCGGCATTTCCGGCACTATGTCGGCATGAAATCCCCTGCTGCCCACTCGCCTTGTGTCCTTGTAATGGCCTTGCTCTCGATGACCCTCGCCGGCTGCGGCGAGGATCCCCGCGGGATCGTGGAGGCGATGGGCCGCGCCTATCGCACCGCGGCAACCTATTCCGACGACGGCCGCGTGACGGTGCGAGCGACGCGGGGTGACGTGGCTGAAGACATGGCCTATCCGTTTCGGGTGGCCTTCTCGCGGCCCGATCGGCTCCGGATCGAGGCCTACGACGCCCGCATCGCGGCGGACGGCACGACACTCTTCGCCGCGGTCGGCTCGGTCCCCGGGCAGGTGCTCCAGGAGCCGGTGACGAGCCCCCTGGCGATGGACCAGATCTTTGCGGATGACGAACTGCGAGCCACGCTCACAGAAGGGGAGGCCGGCTGCCCGACGCAGCTGCCGCTGCTGCTGGCCGACGACACCATCGATCTCATTCTCGCCGACATGAAGGCCCCGCCCCGACTCATGGGCAGCGAGGATATCGAGGGCCATGCGTGCCACCGGATCGCGATCGAAAAGCCGGATGGTGTTCTCGAACTCTGGATCGATCGCGCGGCACACCTGCTGCGGCGAATGAAGGTGCCCACCGATGCCTATGCCGACGAGCTCACGCGGCAGACGGGCGCTCCGGTCGGGGTGTCGGTGGTGGTCGAGTTCGCCGAGGCCTCGTTCGATGCGACGATCCCCGTGGAGGCCTTCGCCTTCGAGGTGCCGGCCGACGCACGGCAGGTGTCGCGACTGGAGCCGCTGCAGGCACCGCAGCCGGTGCATCCGCTGGTGGGCAAACCAGCCGAGCTTCCGCCGCTGGTCACGTCCGATGGCGGGACGATCTCCCGCGAATCGCTCCGCGGAACGGCCGCCGTGCTGGAGTTTTTCTTCGAGGGCTGCGGCCCCTCCAGCGACACCATGCCTCGGGTCGCCACGGGCATCGCCGACCATGTCTCCGCCTATGCTCGCAGCCACGACGGGCAGCGGCCTGCGGTGCGGCACTTCGCCGTCAGCCTCGATCCGGACGAGGTCGCGGTCGATGCGATCCGCAAGACGCTCGCCGAGTTTGGCGGCGTCGGCACGCTCGTCCGCGATCCGCAGGGGACGACGGTGCAGGCGCTCTCGATCGAGGCGTTTCCCGCGACGGTCGTCATCGCGGCCGATGGCACGGTGGCCGACGTGATCACCGGCCGGCCGGGAACGATCGCCGCGGACGTGGCCGACTCGCTGGCGGCAGCCGCCGCGGGCCTGCCTGCCGAGAAGCGTATTCGCGACCGCTACGAGCGGCGGCTTGGGGACTACCGCCGTGAGCTCGCCCGAGCGGCTGGTGCCGGCGGGGTCGAACGGCCACCAGAGCAGGTGATCGCCCCTCGGCGGCAGCCGGTGCGATTCAAGCTCGAACGGGCCTGGCGGGCGGCCGGCGTGACGCTTCCCGGCAATGTCGTCTGCCTCGATGCGTCGCGCGGGGCCGATGCCGTGCGGATCGTGTGCCTCGACGGCTGGCGAACCGTGGTCGAACTCGACGCGGCCGGTGCGGAGGTTGGGCGACACGAACTCGACCTGCCTCCCGACACGGGAGTGGGCGGCCTGCGGACGGCCGTCGACTCGTCCGGCCGCCGCTGGTGGCTGGGGCTGCGGCGGGGTGTGCCGCAGGTCTCCGTGTTCACCGACGACTGGAAACTCCACGCCACCTATCCGGAATCTGGCGGCACCAACCACGACGGCATCTCTGCGGCTGAACTCGCCGATCTCGATGGAGATGGGATGCCCGAAATCGTCGTGGGCTATTCAGGATCAGCAGGAGTGGAGGTCGCGACGCTCGCCGGCACGAAGCTCTGGCAGGATCGCTCCGTGGGCGGCGTGATTGAGTGTGCCATCGGCCCACCAGTGGAAGCGGGGGGTGCGCGGATGATCGCCTGCGTCGATGACGAGGGACGGCTCGTGAAAGCCCTTCACCATGGCGATCGGGCCCCCGAGATCGCCGAGCCTGATTCTTCCGATGCGGTCCGCTTCACGTCGCTGGCCTCCGGGCCCGTGGCCATGGATCACGACTGGGCCCTGCTCGGGATCGCCCGACCTTCAGCTCACACCAACACGGCCGTCGGCATCGACCCGATCGCGCTCGAGCCCACGTGGCAGTTCCCGCTGGCGGAGGGCAGCCACCGTGACGGAACCATCGAGCCGGTGGCCTGGGCCGACCTGCTCGGCACCCGGCGGCGGCAGTGGCTGATCGCGGCTCCCGATGGCTCGGTGACCGTCGCCTGGGCGGATGGCGGCGTCGTTGACCGCTATCAGCACGGCCGGCCGCTGGTTGGCATCGGCGGCTACCGGGACGGCGAAGCCGGCCATATCGTGCTCGCCACGCGGGATGCGGTCGAGGCCTATACAGTCGTCGATGTCGCCCTGGACTGACACGGTGCCCGCGTGGCACGCGGCGTTCACGAGGATCACGTGGAGGCCGCAAGACGTCAGAGTTTGACCGACCGGTACGACCGGTCTTCGCGGTGCGAGCGCTCATCCCGGCGCGGTCAACACGTCGAAGGAGGCGGTAGAGCCAGTGAGGCCTGCACTCCGACCTACGGGAGACCCGCTCGTGCGCACCATTCGCCCTGTCATCGCCGCAGTCATCGTCGCCGTCGTTCCGTCGATCTTTTCGATCCGGACCGCGATCGCCCAAGAGACGATGCCCGACTCCGCGATGATGGGCATGGATGGTCGTGGCGAATCCTGCGGGTGCCGAAACACGCAGCAGCCACCGTGGCATGGAAGCGTGAATGGATCGGAGTGCCGACCGGCCTGTCCCACGTGCGGCGTGTTCCATGCGGACCCGTGCGGCCAGTTGCACCCGCGGCAGCACCTCCACCAGTGCCCGCCGCTCGTGCTGCCGCCGTGCTTTCCGCGGCTCCATGCGTGGTGGGCGGAGGGTGCGATGCCCACGCCCCGGCCTCTGGCTCTGCCCCGTTGTCATCAGTGCGGCGCGGTGATCGAGGGAGGCTTCTGAGCTCTGAGCTCGGCCCCCCTCGACGCGACGCCTGATTCGACGGCAAACGACGACACCCTTTGACGCGGTCCGGCCGGATGTGCCCCCGGCCGGGCCGCGGCGTCGTTTCGGGAGGCAGAGCCTCGCCTCAGAGGCCGGCGATCCGGCTCACGACGAGCATCGCGGCGATGATCACGGCCACGCCGAACACGTCGAGCACCGCTCCCGCGGCCATCATGGACCGCAGCGGAATCCGCCCCGAGCCGTAGACGATCGCATTGCAGGGGCTGCTGACGGGCATCATGAAGCCCAGGCTCGCCGCAAACGTGGCCGCCAGTGCCGCGGTGGTCGCCTCGCCGCCGATGGTCTGGCCCATCGCGATCACGATCGGCACGACCATCGTGGCGCTGGCCACGTTGCTGGTGAACTCGCTCGTGACAACGGCGACGAGCGCCGCCACAGCCACGAGCACCGTCGCTCCCCAGGGGCCCGTGGGAATCCACCCCGTGATCGCCTGACCGGCCGACGCCGCGAGCCCAGTGGAGAAGCAGAGCTCGCCGAGGGCCAGGCCGCCGCCGTAGAGCAGCACGATGTCCCAGTCGATCCGGGCCTCGTTCCAGGCCAGCGCCGGTCGCCAGCGGCCATCCGCTCCTCTGTCACCGGGCAGGAGAAAGAGCAGGATGGCGCCGACGAGCGCCGCGACACCCTCCGGCAGGCGATCGCGGAGCCATGCAGCCACCGGATGGTCGGGGCCGAACAGCACTACGATCACCCCGGGCACCACCCAGAGCAGCACCGTGATCGCAAAGGCGAGCGCTGTCGACCGCTGCCCGGTCGTCCAGCGGCCGAGCTTCACCCGCTCCAATCTCACGAACTCCTCCACGCCGTCGAGTCGCTCCACGCCTGCAGGAAAAAGCTGCGACAGGACGATCACCAGGATCGTCGTCAGGATCACGACCAGGGGCAGGCTGATCGCACACCAGCCCGGAAAGGAAATGGCGACCCCCAGTTGGTCGCGAATGAAGCCGAGCCCGATCAGATTGGTGGGCGTGCCGATTGGGGTGGCCAAACCGCCGATGGAAGCGGCGAAGGCGATGCAGAGGAAGAGCCCCGTGGCAAATCGCGGATCGAGCCGCCGTTCGCTCTCCCGGGAAGCATCTTCGACGGCCCTGAGGATCCCCGCCACGATCGCCACCATCATCGCCGCGGTGACCGTGTTGGAAATGAACGCACTGATCAGCACCGACACGACCGCGACGGCGGTGAGAATGTGGGCGGGCCGGCCGCCGACCCAGGGCACCGCGAGCACGCCGAAGGCGAGCCGGCGATCGAGCCTTTGAAGCCGAATCGCCTCGGCGAGCAGGAACGACCCGATAAAGAGAAAGATGAGTGGGTCAGCGAACGGTCGAAAGACCTCCTTCGCTGGCGCCACGCCGAGGATCACGCAGGCCACCGCCCCCAGCAGCGCCGTCACCGCCAGTGGCAGCGCCTCCGTGAACCAGAGCACGATCACGACCGCGACGATCAACGCGAGCCGCTGCGCTTCCGGAGAGAGATCCATGAGCAGGAGTGTAGCCCGACGCCATCCGGCGTGGCCCCGTAGAAGCCCAACGCCGTGAGGCGTGGCTCCGTAGAAGCCCAACGCCGTGAGGCGTGGGGTGAACCTAAGAAACCGCCCGGATCCAGCAGACTTGGCCCGCGGCCGTTGCGGCCGGTCGGTGGCACCGGAACCGACAGCAGGGCTGCCCGCGGCCTTACGGCCGGTCGGCTTTCACGGGCATGAACTCAGCGAGGGGCTGACCGTGCCCCGGAGCCGGCGTATGACGCCAAGCGCCGTGAGGCGTGGCTCCGTAGAAGCCCAACGC
>JBPCTA010000497.1:0-3892 GCA_051006595.1 Pirellulales bacterium | reverse complement strand
GTGTAGTAGCCTGCACCGCCGGCCTTGACGGGAGAGAAGTAGGCCGCCTTAAACCATTCGTTCTCGGTGGGACTGAAGAACGCCGGCGCGGCCCGCGTGTTAGGATTGATGGCGTTGCGGGGAACGGCCTTGTGGTTGCCAGACTTCGTCAGGTTGTAGCTGCCGTTCTCGGTCGTGCGGCAGTTCTGATTTCCGCGGGGCTGCCCGTTCGAGATCCAGTTCGCGAACCGGGCCGCGTCGAACCAGCTCACGTAGGTGATCGGCCGGCTGGCCGATGAGCCATCGTTGTTGATCACGCTGTAGGAGTACCGGCCCGACGTGCCCACCCGCGTGATGCCCGCGACGGCCTGGTCGGTGGCCATCCGTCCGTCGTAGAGACCGTGTGCGTCTTTCGTCGCGACGGCGTTGAGGAAGGCCGTGTACTGGCCGACCGTGATGCCGGTTCGGGCGATCGAGTAGTCGTAGGCCACGCTCCCAAACCCGGTGGCGGCGTCGGCCGCGTTGCCCGCGTCGCCGACCGCCACGAGGTCGATCGCCACCGGCGCCGCGGTGGCCGGCAGGGCCGCAAGGCGGAAGCCGGCGTTCGAGCCCACCCCGATGGACGAGGCCCCGAGCCGGTAGCCCGACGACAGGTACGATGTGAACGAGGTCCAGGCCCCGCCGCGTAGGATCACGCCGCCGCCCGTCATGCCCGCCGACTCCGTCAGCTCCCACACGCCGCCGTTCTGGTCGAAGGTGCCGTAGGAACTGGGGCTGGCCCGCATGGCACCGACGTTCGTGAGGTAGTTTTGCGCGGGGTCGATGGTCGGCTGCTGCGTGACCGTCATGGCGCCGGTGGCAGCGATGTAGTTGACCTGGTTGGGAGCGTCGCCGATCACGTTGCCGGGCGTGGCGTTGCTGCGGGTGGCGAAGCTGTAGTAGCCACCGCGGCCGCGCCGCAGCGCGGGGTCGTAGTATGCGGCCTTATACCACTGATTCTCCGTCGGCAGGAAAAACGTCGGTGCCGCTCCCGTGTTGGGGTTCACGGTGGCCCGCACGGGCAGCGTGCCTGGTACCGCGGTCGAGAGGTCGTAGGCGCCGTGCTCCGTGGTCGTGGAGTTCTGCGGCCCGGCCGGCTGCCCATTGGCCATCCAGTTGGCGAAGCGTGCCGCGTCGTACCAGTCAACGTAGGCGATCGGTCGGTTGGCAGCGCTCGTGGCGCCCGCCGGCGTGATTCCCGCGGGCCCGGTCGCGGCGTAGGTGTAGCTGCCCGAGGAGCCCAGGCGGTCGATGCCAGCGGAGGTCGCGTCGCCGTTCATGCCGGCCATGGCGGGATGGTACAGGCCGGCGGGGTCGACGGCGGCGACGGCATTGAGAAACGCCGTGTACTCGCCGATCGTCACCTCGTACTTGCCGATCCGATAGGCCTCGGTGACGCGGCCATAGCCCGTCGTGGAATCGGCGCCGTTTCGCACGTCGCTCACGGGCACGAAGATCGGATCGATCGAGGCCATCGCCAGCCTCGGCTCGAGCCGTTGAAAGGCAAGCAGGGTGCGGCGGCGAGTCGGGGGGCGACGGCGGTCGAGAGGACGGCGCATGGGAGTGAGGCCTAAACGCTGGGACCAAAGAGACGGCAATCTTAACAACGGCCGAGGGCCGACGGGCGTTGCCGAGGCGAACCCAGGCGCGTCGTGGGGGACGCGTCATTCCAAATGCACCGCTTACCGGAGTATTCAACCGCAGCGTGGACGGGAAGCGTGTGCAGCAGGGTCCTCGCTGCGGGACGCATCCCTACGCTCGGGCCGGCCCCATGACGGCCTGGAGCCGCCAGCCGACCGGGCCAAATTCGTGTTCTCGCACGACGATGTCGGTGTGCTGGCGTTGTTGGAGCCGCGCAGGACCGGGCTCTTTTTCGGTGCCGGCGGCTCGGGACGAGGGCAGCCCCTTGCTGTGCTCGCCCGTGGACCTTCCCGGGGTGGAGCGAATCGCTCCACCGGCAACTGGGGGTGGAGCGATTCGCTCCATTCCGGTTGCCACCGACTGGGGCGAATCGCTCCACTGCCTCACATGCAGACGAAGCCTACGAGGCCGTAGAAATTGGTTTTTCCCCATATTTCTCGAGCGAAACCAACGCAACCGCGACTGTGCATGGCGGTGCCCACTTTCCGCGAGTGGCGGCACGATTTTTGCACCCATATCGTCCCAGGGATGTGGTTGGTCGCCCGCAAGGGTTGGCCCCCCACGGGACTCGATCACGCCGAAAGGGCTTCCATGAACCGATCCTTTGCTCGTGACCTGCTGGCCGGCGCCTTCCTCGCGGGCTTCGCCTGCGCGCTGGCACCCAGGCCGGCAGCGGCTGTCCTCGTGACCTGGGACAACGGCGGCGCGACGCAACTCTGGTCAACGGCCGCCAACTGGGATCCCGACGGCGCGGTTTCCGGCAACGATGCCACGTTCACCAGCGTGGGTGCCTCCGGCACGGCCACGGCGAGTTCGATCGTCGATTCGACCGTGGCGCTGAACAGCCTCAGCTTCCTGAACTCGGGCACGGCGGCGGCGCAGCGGGTGGCGATTGCCACCGGCCAGACGCTCTCCGTGACGGGGCTGGGGGCGGCGGCGTTCAACATCGGCGGGACAGGCACGACGGCCTCGTCCTACGTCGTGATGACCGGCAGCGGCGGCACGGGCGGGTTCGTGGTGAACGCGGGGGGCACGTCGACGGTGAACATCGGCGCGGGGATCATGAGCGCGAGCAACTACCAGCAGTTCCTCGACGCTTCCGGCCTCTCGACCGTTTCCATCACCACTGGCACTCTCGCCATGGGCAACGGCCAGAGGAACTCGGCGATCGTGACCCTCGGCGCCACCAACTCGCTCACGGCCGTCGTCATGTATCTCGGCGGCAACACCACCACCGGCGGTGCCCAGTCGTCGCTGTTGTTGGGACAGAGCAATACCCTGGTCTTCGATGCGGCAAACGTCGGCAACGGTCGGTCGGGGGGCAGCATCCAGTTCCGAAGTGGCCTCACCAATCCCACCGCGACGATCGCCAACCGGGTTGGCGGCGGCGCGAACCTCTATCTTGGTCAGCTTGACACCAATGCCAGCGGCGGCGTGACCGGGGCCGTCGACTTCAGCGCCGGCACCGTGACGGGCACGTTTAACAATCTGGCACTTGGTCGCGGTGCCAACAGCACGGCCGGGGGCAGTTCAACGGGCAGCTACACGCTCGGGGCTGGTTCGATCACTGGGACCACCGTTTACATCGGCCAGGGCAACTCCGGCTCCAGCGCATCGTCCACGGGCATCGGTGTCGTGACGATGACCGCTTCGTCCGGCACGTTCACGTCGACCACGACGGTGATCGGCCGGCAGACAAACACTGCCGCAGCCAACGCTGCAAGCGGCACGTTCGTCCAGAACGCCGGCACTGCGATCCTGTCGACACTCACGCTCGGAGATCGGGCAAACACCACCAGCACCGGGAATGTCGCCGCAACCTACAACCTGGCCGGCGGCCTGCTCCGTTCGGGCACGATCCAGGCGGGCCAAGACGGCAGCGGGGGCGGCACGGCGACCCGGGTCTTCAACTGGACCAGCGGCACGATCCAAAACCTTGCCGGGGCGAACCTCACGATCGCCGGCTCCAACGCCCTCGCACTCACGCTCGCCGGCACTGCGTCCAAGAGTTTCACAGTGGATGGTGGCCGTACGATCACGCTCGGGGCCTCACTGAGTGGCACCGGCGGCTTCAGTAAGGACGGCACCGGCACGCTCCTCATTACAGGCAATGCCGCTCACACCGGCCCGACGACCGTGAACTCGGGCACGCTGCGGGTGAACGGCAGCCTGACGTGAATGGCAGGAAGTTAGTCGCAACCCCTGTGCTGGCCGAGAGATGGCGATGCTAGCG
>JBPCTA010000496.1:0-5069 GCA_051006595.1 Pirellulales bacterium | reverse complement strand
GGGCAGGTGCGGCGAGCCCACGACCGTGAATCGCAGCATCGCCTTGCTGCTCGTGCGGTTGACGTGCTGGCCTCCCGGCCCACTCGACCGGGCGAACTGCCACTCGATCGCCTCGGCGGGAATCACGACTTCGCGCAGGCCGTCGCCAATGCGGAGGTGTCTGGGTCGAGCCATCGTGATCGCTCCTCAGCTCTCGGGGGCACGGAGCCGATTATGACCGACCGCTCCCGGTGCGGAAGGCGGCTGTCTTTCACGCTGGTTTTGTCAAGGGCGAATCATGGTCCTCGTGCTGTCATGGGCAGCGTCGCATGAAGGCCCTTTCTTTGCGGCTGCGGCGAGATCTGGATGTGCTTCTCTGGACAGTCTTCGCGGCCGCCTCCCATACTTCCGACCCTCAGAGGCGGGCGACCACGCCGCGGCTGGTGCGGCGATTCCCCGAAGGAAGACAGAGCATGTTCGATATCGCGGTGAGCGAACTGACCAGTTCGCGTTGGGACTTGCAGCAGGAAATTGCCCACGTTGCGGCGCACGGTTTCGACGCCATCTCGCTGTGGCGGGCCAAGGTATCGGACGTTGGTGCGGCCGCCGCGGCCCGGATCGTGACGGCGGCTGGGGTGCGGGTGTCGAGCCTGCAGTGGGCTGGTGGATTCACCGGCGGAGACGGCCGGTCCTTTGCCGAGAGCGTCGACGACGCCATTGAGGCCATTAACACTGCCGCCACGCTGGCAGCGCCCGTGCTGGTGGTCCACAGCGGCTGCCGCGGCGGCCACACCCGCAGCCATGCGGCCCGGCTGCTCGCCGAAGCGGTCGAGACGCTCTTGCCCATCGCCTCGCAAGCCGGTGTGACGCTCGCCCTGAAGCCGGTCAATGCCGCGGCGGTCGGATGCAGCTTTCTCACGGGGCTCGGCGAGGGGCTCGACCTTGTCCGCCGATTCAACGATCCGGCGCTGCGGCTGGCCCTCGATCTCTGGCATTTTGGCGACGATGCAGAACTCTCGGCCTTGGTGCCCGGGCTCGCCGACGCGGCCGCGGTCTTGCAGATTGCCGATCGCTGCGGTTCGCCAGCCGCCGAGGTGGACCGGCTGCCGGCCGGCCATGGATCACTGCCGCTCGAGCGGCTGGTTTCGGATCTCGTGGAGCATGGATTCGCCGGCCCGCTCGAGTTCGATCCGGTGGGCGAGGCGGTCGAAATCCTCGGATATGACGGCGTCTGGCAGGAGACCAGGCTGGTCGCCGATGCCTGGGCCGATCGGCATGCGGCCCGTCGGCACGGTCCTCTCCCTGCTTCCGTTGCCGGCGGCAGCGATCGTGGTCGAGACGGCGACCGGCTCTCGATGGCCCGCGGTCATTTCCGCGCGGGTTCGGCGACGGGCTCCCGTAGGTCCCACGCCTCGACCCATACAGGGTCGCCCGGCTGAAGCCCGAAGTCATCCTGCAGTCGCTCGTGGAAGTCGTCCATGTGGGCGGCCCCATCGAAGATGGCGATGCGACGCCGGCCTTTCTCGATCTCATCGTCGAGCACGGCAAGGGCTGCAGCATTGCGAACGGTGATCAACGAGGAGCCCTCCTCGCCTCCAAACGCCGCCGTCAGCACCTCCATGTCGGTGAACTGCTCGGCCATCAGGCGGCGAAGCTTCAACTGCCGTTCCGGACCGGATCCAAAGAGGATGCCGAACAGTTCCCCAAAACCGACGTCGCCTCCGCCGCTGCCGCCGCGTTCGGCGCGGGCCATGCTCTCCCGCATGAGTCTCGAGAACATCGACCACCAGGTCTCGCCCCGTTTGGCCATCGCCGCGTCAAACTCCTTCGGCGACAGGTCGGCATGAACGAAGTTCTCGGCGGCGTAGTCGATGCGTTCGAGTTGGAACTCGAGGCCGAGCATTTGTTTGAGGCTCTGCTGGGCCGAGCCGATCGCGCCGGCGGGCTTGCGGCCCGGCTTGGGCACGCGGGCATTGGGAGGCGCCACGAGTTCGTAGAGCACGGCATCGTAGTCGGCGAAGAGCCGGTCGAGCGTCTCGTAATAGTCGGCACCGCCGATGTGCACGGCAGCCACCAGATCGACCTGCAGCGGCGTCCGGCGGCCGGCGCGAGCGGCGTTGGCGGCCGATTCCCGGTATTCCACGATCGACGTGTCGAGCGAGACGGGCTCACCGGCATCATCCCGTTCGAGCCGGAGAAACTCCGGAGGAGCCTCCGCCTCGACCACGGCGGCTCGATCTCGTTGAGCCGGCCCCCGGGCCAGCGGCCGTTCGGCCGCCTCGGCGGCAGTGGCAAACAGGGCAAGAAGGGCGACGGCGGCAAGGGGCATGGTCGGGGCTTCCCGGAGGGGCGTCAGTCGTCGGGTGGACCGGTCTTTCGCAGAATACCCGAGGCGGCCCCGCCTGCCACACGTTTGGTGGCCGACGCCCCGAAAAGCGTCGCAGCCCGCAGAGTCTGCCAACTTTCGTCAACCCCATCGACCGGCACGACCGATACCAGAAGAGCAATCCGCATTGGCGGAACATCGGATCCTGCTCCACAGGGCACCAAAGCGATGGCTACGACACAGGGTTACAGACGTCTGGCGACGGGTCTTCTCACCGCTCTGGCGGGATTCGCCGCGGCCATGCCGGCGTTCGCCGGTGGCAACTGGATGCCGCTTCTGCCGGATCAGGACTTCTACGACTTCCAGATGTTCGCGCCGCCCACCTCGCAGGATTACGAGATCTATCCCGAGCTCAGCGAGGGCATCTTCTTCAACTACGACCGGCTCTACTGGGCCATCACGCCGGCAAGCGTGACGGGCGTGGGCGAGACGGCCAGGGGCGGCTATCTCATTCCGACCTCGCCCATCTCGCCCCAGGCGATCGCCCAGCTCAATAATGGCGGGATCCAAGCCTCAGGCACGTCTGGTAGCGGCAGCGTGATCGGCGGCATTTACATCTACGGAGCTGATCCGCTGCAGCTGGATCACAATACCAGTTGGATGCGGACGGTGATGACGTGGGGCAATCGCTACGAGGGCGGCTGGATCTACGACGATCAGGGCATGCAGTTCAGCTACTTTGACACCGGGGCCAAGGCCCAGACCTTCCAGACGGTGAGCGAGTTTGCGGCCTCGTCGCCCACGCAGATCTTCACGCAGACCACCAGTGGGGCAGGCGGGCTCGGGGGTGGAGGCGCCGTGAACATCAGTGTCCCACTGACCACCACGACGATCACATCGAACAGTCCGCCGCCGGATCACATGATCGCGCAGAAACTCATCCAGACCAACTCGACGGAAATCTCCGGTGGAGCCGCGGCGTTTATCATTCGTCGCGAACTCGGCCGCCGCGGGAGTGGCAACTCGGCCCGGTTCGGCATCGGGCCTCGTTACATGCAGTTTGCCGAGAGCTTCAACATCGCCTACGAAAGTAACCAGTACGCCTTCAACCGGGGCGCTGGTGCCACGGGCGGGGGGCAGGGCTCGGGTATCAATACACAGCAAACTGGCGGCACGGGTGCCACTGGCGGCACGGGTGCCACTGGTGGCACGGGCCAGCAAACTGGCGGCACGAACACCGGAACCACGATTGGCGGCGTGGGCGGATCGGCGACCCTGAATCAGAGTTCGGCCGGCGACGTGATCGGCATCGGCGGATATGACACGCTCACCGGCATCGGGGCGCATACGCCACTCCAGACAGGCGAATGGAATACGAATTCCTACAACAACATGGTGGGCCCCGAGTTCGCCCTGATGCTCGAAGGCAATACCGGCCGCTGGACCTTCTCCAGCGAGTTCAAGTTCACGGCGGCCTTCAACTGGCAGAACAACCTCTATCGCGGGGCGAACTTCCCCGACTCGATCGGTGCTGACTACCTCCGGGCCACGTTCAATCCGTCGGTCACCAACTCGAGTAGTGGAGGCGGTTCTGACGCTTCCAATACCGTGCAGTTGCAGCCGCCGCCGCTCTTCCTCCAGGTCTACGGCGTGGGCCAGCAGAATGCCACCAATGCGGCCGAACACTCCGTGGTGTTCTCGCCGATCGGAGAATGGAGATTCGGTGCCCAGTACCGGGTCACGCAGTCGATCCTCCTGCGGGCCGGCTACACCGGCATGTGGCTCGGCAGCATCGCCCGCGCCTCGTCGAATACGGCCTATCGGGGCGAGCGGCGATCGGTCCGGTACGCCGAGCCTCTGGATCCGGAGCAGCCGGCCAGCATCGACAATCCGTGGGTGGTCAAGACGACCGGCCCGACGGGTGGTGTGGACCCGGCCAGCCCGTACTACCGCCCCGACCCCGTCTACAACCGGATCGGCCCGGCGGCGAACGTGGTTCAGGACTACGTGTTCACCAACGGCATCGACTTCGGTGTCGAGATCAAGTACTGAGATCCGGTGCCGAGCGGCGGGCAGGTCACCAGCCGGCGGCGATCCAGTCGCCCGTGGCGCCGCGAATGTCGGCGAGCTTGGCTAATCGATCGATGAGCGGCTGCCAGAGCGGACCGCCCGAGAGCGGCTCGATCGGCTGCGGCAACGACGCGGGCAGGCCGGCCTCGTTGACCTGCACGAATCCGAGCAGGCCATCCATCCAGGGCAGCGTGCCGCCGGGCGTGGGCATGCCCACCACGCCCACGACGAGATACGCCTGCCGTACCTGCAGCACACCGCAGCGGATTTCGACGAGCGTGCCCACCGGCACGCTCCGGCGGCACTCCAGCGACAGCACCCGACGCAGCATCAGGTTGGCCGCCGGCCCGGCAGCCCGGCTCCCCGTGGCGTAGGCCGCCTCCAGGGCATACCGCAGCAGGCTGCCAGCGTAGAGCGTGCCGTGGTGGTTGGCGTCGGCGGGCAGGACGAGCCGGTGGCTCGTGGTTTCAGCATTGACCATGAAGGCTCTTGTATCGTGCCGCCCCGTCTCACGAAAGCCGACCGGCCGTAAGGCCGCGGGCAGCCCTGGCGCACGGCTCGGGACTGCCCGTGCCCTGTCGCCGGACGTTCGTTGCGCCCATCCTGGGCTTCACTCACTCGGATGCCGCCGGCGCTTCGCCATCCTGGCTTCGCTTGGCGTCATACGCCGGCTTCGGGGCACGGGCAGCCCCTC
>JBPCTA010000495.1:0-20157 GCA_051006595.1 Pirellulales bacterium | reverse complement strand
GTGAAACGCTTGTCAGGCCGCGCGGACGAGGCTCACTTCGAGAGCTTCGTGAGCGTCTCGACCATCGGGACGACGACCGGGCCGAGCAGGTCCTTGACGCCGGGAAGTGCCATCACGGTGTCGATCACCTTCGAGAGCAGGCCGAGGTTCTTGCCGATGAACTCGGCGAACACCGGCTTCTCCTCGGCAGGCAGCTTGCCGGCCTCGGCTTCGAGCGAGGTCAGCATCGGGGCGAGCTTCTCGAGTTCGGGGAGGGCGAGCTTGGCCGTCTCCTCGTTCGTGACGCCCTTGAGGACGCTCGACAGGCCGCCGAAGAGCTCCGTGGCGTTCTTGCCGATCCGGACCGCCTCGAGGAACTTGGGGTCGATCGAGATCGTGTCAACGACGGTGTCGACGACCTCCTTGCCCTTCCGTTCGATGATCTCGTCCTCGCGGACGGTCATCGGGCCGACCTTTCGCTCGGTCTCGATGACGGCGACTTCCTCCTTGTTGGCCTTGTTCTGGTTGAAGAGGTACCAGCCGAGGCCCAGCGCACCGAGAGCGAGCAGCGGCAGGAGCCAGCCGGGAAGGCCGGCGGGCTGCGGCTCGTGCGAGTGGCTGCCGCCATGGCGGGCCGGCTCGCTCGGGCGACCGCTGACCGAGCCGAAGTCACCCAGCGACAGGCCCTTCGGCAGCGAGTTGCGGATGTTGCCCGACTGCTCCGAGAACAGCCGCGAGACGCTGGAGGCGTCGGGCTTGCCGGTGAACTGCTTGGCGACCATGCCGAGCACCATCGGGGCCAGGTAGGTCAGGAGCGTCTTCATGATTCCCGGCTGCATGCCGGCGAACTGGGCGATCGTGCCGACCAGGCTCGACATGTTGTTGCCGCCGCCGAGCAGCGAGGTCAGGAGGTTGCCGCCGAGGCTGCTCACGCCCGAGGCCTGGCTTCCACCCAGGAGGCCGGCGAGGTTGCCGAGCATTCCCAGGTCGAGGCCGCCCATCGCCTTCGCGAGCTGGTCGGCACCGCTGTTGGTGCCCGCCATCTTGGCGAACACGTTCAGGAGCGCGGGCACGGCCGCGCTGGTGGCGGTCTTGGTCTGCGTTTCGTTGGCGCCGATAAGGCCGCCAAGCTTGCCGAGGACGTCGGGGGTCAGTTGGCTCGAGATCAGATCAGCGATATTCATCAGTCATCTCCAGAAGGGAAGAACACATCAAGAATCATGAAAGTCATCGTTACGTCCTCCACGGTGGAAAACGCGTGCGGGTCGACTTGTCGAGGACGACGAAGCCCGGACCATCGCGACGTCGTTTTTGTAGTGGCTCGCGCCGGTGGCCACAACAAACCGACGAAAACCCCGCAATCGGCATATCCCCACCCAGAGGGCGAGACCAACGAAAACGGACAAAACCACTCGGACAGCGCCGGATCGACGCTACCAATACACATAGTGCAGAAACCGTTCGCGGTCGGGGTCGGGTAGCGATTCCACGGCGGGAATCACCCAGCGGTTCTCCTCGGTGTCGATCAGCATCTTGCCGCCGGTGCCAAAGTCGAAGGCCTGGCTCTGCGTCCAGCGGGTCGTGAAGCCTCCGCGGCCGGCAGCCGTCTCGACATCGAAATCGAGATAGCCATGGACGAGCCTGACCTCATGAACGCGGCGGATCTCGCGGATGAGTGACCGCCGCGTCAGCGCGACTCGCACGACGTCGCGATCCTCTCCCGGCCATGCCTCGAGCGACCGGATCATGCCGAGTTCGATCTCGTCGCCCGCGTCGTCCCAACCACGGACGGAGAGATACGCCTCCGGATGAGTTGCCGGGAAGGTGCGGATGATGAAGATGCCGGCCGCGCGGTGGCCGCCGACGGTGCGCATCTCGATCCGCTCCTGTTCGCCGAGTGCGAAGCCATGTACTGCGGGATCAAGCCAGGTGATCCCGATGCCAACGGCCTTGTCGCCGGCATCATCCTTCGACGGGGTGTCGTCATCGACTGGGACTGTGGCCGTGGCCGCGACAGCGACCGGAACCACGGTCTGTTCCTCCTCCTCGGCGAGAAGCGTGTCGACGGTTGGCTGCTTCGTGACCTGGGTCTGGATCCGCACGAGACGGGCATAGATGCCGTCCGCCGCAAGGAGTTCGGCGTGCGTGCCCTGCTCTGCCAGCCGGCCGCGGTCGAAGGCCAGAATGCGGTCGGCGTTGCGAAGCGTCGAGAGCCGATGGGCGATCGCGATCGTGGTGCGACCGCGGACCAGCACGGCAAGCGCCTCCTGAATCGCCTTCTCGGCCTCCGCGTCGATGTTGCTCGTGGCCTCGTCGAGGACGAGGATCCGCGGATCGTAGAGGAGCGTGCGAGCGATCGAGAGCCGCTGTTTCTCGCCGCCGGAAAGGCCTGCGCCGTGCTCGCCCAGCAGCGTCTCGTAGGCCAGCGGTTGGCGGCAGAGAAAATCATGGGCTCCGGCGGCCTTGGCCGTGGCAAGCCCCTGCTCGATCGTCGCCTGCGGTCGCCCGTAGGAGAGGTTTTTCCAGATCGTGCCGCGGAACAGAAATGAATCCTGAAACACGACTCCGAGCTTCTCGCGGAGGTCGTGGGTGGAAAGCCGGCGGATGTCATGGCCATCGACCGTGATCCGGCCCTCCTGCACGTCGTGAAACCGGGCCAGCAGGCTGACGAGCGTGGTCTTTCCCGAGCCCGATCGGCCGACGATGCCGACCATCTCCCCGGGAGCCACCGTGAAGGAGACGTCATGCAGCACCGGCTGGTTGCGGTCGTAGCCAAACGTGACGTTCTCGAACCGTATCTCCCCGTGGGCATCGGTCCACGGCTCCGCGGCCGTCGGTTCGTCGATCAGCGCGGGCGTGTCGAGGAGTTCGAGCACCCGCTTGCTGCCCGAGAGGAAGCTGGTGAGCCACGTCGTGAAGTTGGAGAGGGCGCCCAGGGGCGCGTAGAACATCGCCAGGTAGGCCAGGAAGGCGATCAGCTGGCCGAGCGTCATGCTGCCGCCGATCACGTCGCGGCCGCCGACGTACCAGACGATGAGGCCGCCGAGGCTGAAGACAATCTGCATCGACGCCGCGTAGGTGGTGTTGGTGTGTTCGACCCACTGCCGCCAGCGTCGGAGGTGGTCGCTGGCGGCGTGGAAGCGGTCGAGCTCGCGACTCTCCTGGGCGAACGACTTCACGACCCGGATGCCGGAGAGCATGCCGGAGAGCGTGGTCATCTGTTTGCTGGAGGCGTCCCAGATCCGGTAGTGCCGCGGGTAGACATGCCGCCAGAAGATCCACGAGCCGAGGATCACCAGCGGCACGGGGATCAGCGTGAACAGCGCGAGCTTGGGGTTGATCCAGACGAGCATCCCGCCGACGGCCACGAGCTGCACGATCTGGAGGAGAAACCCGCCGGTGATCTGGTGCATGAGCCCGTGCAGCACCTCGCTGTCGTGGGCCACCCGGCTGATCATCGAGCCCACCTGATGGCGGTCGTAATAGGCGACCGACAGGCTCTGGAGCTTCCGCACCATCTCGTCCCGCAGCGTGGCCGTGATTCCGGTGCCGATCGCCGACGTCAGCCGCCCCTTGATCACCCCGACCACGGCGAGCAGCACCCGGGAGAAGGCCAGCGCCAGCACGACCACGAGCAGGGCAGTCTTGAAGTCGGGAAGCGTGCCGGCAGGCGTGGTTCCCGGCTGAGTGGCCGCCTGGGCCGAGAGAATATCGTCAACCATGTATTGCTGGAGCTTGGGGGGCACCAGTTCGGCCACCACGCCGATGAACGTCAGCAGGCAGAGGAGCAGCGAGCCGCGGGCGTAGGGGGCCAGGAGCGTGCCGACCCGGCGGAGGATCTGCCCCTTCTGCATGCACCGGGGGCAGGCGTCGTCGGCCGTCTGCAGCCGCAAGCCACACGCTCGGCAGCGCGGAGGATCGAGTGGCCCGTCGATCGCCTCGAGTTCGCAGGGCAGCCCCGCGGCCAGGCTCTCCCGTGACTTCTCCAGCACGCGGGAGACCTTGTGGAAGCGGTTGGCCAGCGCGTTTGAATAACGGACCAGATCGATCCAGACGCCCTCGGTGCGGACCTGGAGTGAGCCACCCCCGACGCCGGACGTCGTGCGGATCCGCTCGACACCCCGCCAGTCGAGCGACCGGAGCGAGGAGGCACCGTCCGTGACCGTCAGATGGTCGGAGGTGACCACAAGCCATTCCCGGCACGGCTCGCCGCCGAGGGCAACGTCGGTGTCGATCGAGAGCAGGACTGGCCGGTGATTCAGCCCGGCGGCGTCGAGGCGGCGGCGGATGGCGTCCGGGGCCTGCGCGGCCGGCCCCAGTGGCGATGGCGGGTCGGTCGCCCCCGCCGTATGCTCACATCGATCGGCGGTCGTGGTGATCGCGGTGTCCTTCACGGAACCTGGCAAGGGGTCTTCGTCCATGAACTACGAGCGTGGGTCGGTCCTGGTTCGAACAGCTGTGTGCGGCGCGCTGCTGGTGGCCATCGGAGTCACCCCGGCGGTTGTGGCCGCCGATGTCGAGGAGGGCTTCGTGAACCTCTTCGACGGCAAGAGCCTCGCCGGCTGGAAGGCCAATGAGAATACCGCAAGCTGGTCGGTCGTGGACGGCGCGATCGTCTGCCACGGTCCCCGGAGCCACCTGTTTTACGTGGGGAGCGACGAGGCCAAGCCCGAGTCGTTCAGGAACTTCCACCTCAAGGCGGAGGTGATGACGAAGCCGGTCGCCAACTCGGGCCTCTTCATCCACACGGCCTTCCAGCCCGACGGCTGGCCCGCCCAGGGCTACGAGGTGCAGGTCAACAACACGTTTCGACATGATCCCGTCCGCACCGGCAGCCTCTATAACGTCGTCAAGATTCTCGCGCCACCCGCCAAGGACAACGAATGGTTCACGCTCGAGGTCATGGTCAATGGCAAGGCCGTCGGCGTGGCCGTGGATGGACGCGTGCTCTATGAGTTTGTCGAACCAGAAGGCGTGACGGGCACGCGGAAGCTGTCGCAAGGCACGTTCGCCCTCCAGGCCCACGATCCGGGCAGCGAGGTTCACTATCGCAGCATCAAGGTGAAGCGGCTGCCGTAAAGAGCGGGGACGGAGCGGTTGAGATTCGCCGCCCAATTGCAGTTTCTGGCAGGTTGTGCCGATAGTATGGATGGGGCAGGCTGTGCCGGCAGGGGCCGGTGGCCACCTTTGAGACACGGCGTATCCGAGGAACTGGGCATCATGGCGACCACGAAGCTGCCGGCGGGGATTCGAGACGACATCACGCAGTGCATCGGCCGCACGCCGCTCGTGCGTCTGCGGCGGGTCACCGAGGGCTGCGTGGCGACGGTTGCCGGCAAGATCGAAAACATGAACCCGCTGTGGAGCGTGAAAGACCGTATCGCCTGCGCGATGATCGATGCGGCGGAGCGGGACGGCCTGATCGGCTCCGAGACGGTGATCATCGAGCCCACCAGCGGCAACACCGGCATCGGGCTCGCCTATGTCTGCGCGGCCCGCGGCTACAAGCTCCGCGTGACCATGCCCGAAAGCATGAGCGTCGAACGGCGCAGGATGCTCAAGGCGCTCGGCGCCGAACTCGTGCTCACGCCCGCGGCCGAGGGCATGCCGGGGGGGGTGCGGCACGCCGAGGAGATCACCCGGTCGAGCAGGCAGTTTTTCATGCCGCAGCAGTTCAAGAACCCGGCGAATCCCGAGGTTCACCGGCGGACGACCGCCGAGGAGATCTGGCAAGACACCGAGGGTCAGGTCGACATCGTGGTCTGTGGCGTGGGCACCGGCGGCACGATCACCGGCGTGGGCGAGGCGCTCAAGAGCAAGAATCCCGGGGTGAAAGTAGTCGCCGTGGAACCGGCCAATAGTCCGGTGATTTCGCAGAAACTCTCCGGTCAGCCGATCAAGCCGGGGCGACACACCATTCAGGGCATCGGCGCCGGCTTCATCCCCGACATCCTCAACCTCGACGTGATCGACGAGGTGGTGAAGGTGGACGACGAGGACGCGATGGAGACGGCACGTCAGATGGCCAAGCGGGAAGGGCTGATGTGCGGCATCAGCTGCGGCGCTGCGGCCTGGGGCGCTCTGCAGGTGGCACGCCGGAGCGAGCACGCGGGCAAACTCGTCGTGGTGGTGCTCCCGGATCTGGGCGAACGCTACCTCTCGACGCGGCTGTTTCCGGAGTGATCATTCACCCGCGACCCTTCTCCGGTGACGCCCCGTCAGGGTCAGCGGCGGCGCTGGGAGAATAGCCAGTCGAGCACGGCGGGATTGCGGTACGCCGGGGTCCATGAGTCATGCCCCACGCCGGGCAGCTCCGAATAGATCGGGGCACCCCCTGCAGCGACGATCGCTTCGATCATCGACCGCGAGAGTGCCACCGGCACGAGCGGATCCTCGTCGCCGTGAAAGCACCAGAGGGACGTCGCGGCGAGGCGGGGGGCCGCGGCCTGGTCGCCACCACCGCAGATGGGCAACGCGGCCGCGAAGCGGTCAGGGCTTCGGCAGGCGAGATCCCAGGTTCCGTAACCGCCCATGGAAAGTCCCGTGAGATACACGCGGGCGGGATCGGCCGATTCCTCCGCGAGCACGGCGTCGAGGGCGGCCACGGCCGCCGCGAGATCGACGGTTGGGTGCTCGGCCAGCGGCAGCGGCTGCTTCAACTTCCAGTCGATTTTCGCCCAGGCGCTGTCCTTGCGGCACTGCGGCGCGATCAGGAAGCACGGGTGCCGCTTCCGGTTCTCGGGCTCGGCCATCCAGAGCGGCAGAAACTTCAGCTGCGATTCGTTGTCGTCGCCACGTTCCCCGGCACCGTGCAGGAACAGCACGACCGGGTGGCGGCCGGCCGGCGCCGAGGCGTCTGGCCGCAGGAGCCGGTAGCGAAACTCGACGGCGTGGCCACCGTCGTCGATGGTCACCCGGCGGTCCTCGAACACGTCGGGGACGGCAGCCTCGGTCGTGGCAGGCGCTTCCAACACGAAAACCAATCCAAGCACGAGGAGCGTTGCCAGAAGCCCACGAACGATCATCTCATTCCTCCGTCGCCGAATCGCCGATCGCGAGCTTGACCCGTCGCGGCATCGTCATTCGGGCGAACATGCCCAGGGCTCCCTTGGGCAGCCCGAGAAACTCGAGATTCTCGAACCAACCAGGAATCTCGGCGGCGAGCTTGCCGACGTTGGTGCCCCGCAGGTCGAGGTGCCGTAGCGACTTGAGCTCCTTGAGCTGCAGCAGCCCTTCGTCGCTGAGCGGGCCGCCCGTGAGGTCGAGCACCGCCAGATCCTTGAGCGACTCGGTGCGAAATCCGAGCAGGATGGAAAAGACGTCGTCGGCCCGGCCATTGGGTAGGTGGACGGCGACGAGCTTGTCGGCGACGTGGCCGAAATCCTCGCCGAAGGATTTCCGCAGCCAGTCAGCCTCCTCCATCTCGATCCGGCCTCCGCGCTCGATGGTTTCGGTGGCGACCTCTTGCTGCTGCGCATAGGCCTCGATCTTGGAGGCCAGCCATTCGAGTTTGCTCGCCTTGAACTTGACGAACTCGTTGGCGTCGTCGAACGCCTTCTGCAGCTGGATGAATGCCTGCGGATCACCGCCGCGGTCGGGATGGGCCTTCAACGCCTTGAGCATGAAGGCCTGCTTCACGTCTTCGAGCGTGACGGGAAGCCGCAGGCCGAGTATCAAAATGCATTCGGGCGTGTGCGGTTCGGAGCCGCCGGACGAGGGGAAGACGGGCGGCATGTGGGGGCTCTGGGGGATCGGGGAAGCTAAGCGGCAGCGTAAGCGACCGTTTTCCCGGTGTCCAATCGCCAGGGCGGGGCCGGCGGTTCGCTCGCCTTGATCCAAATCGCAAGATTGCCTATCTCACGTGTTGTCGCGCGGCAGGCGGAGCCAACCACACTGGCCCGCCGTGGGCCGGGTGACATGCCAAGGAGGGCAGCATGCGTTTCCAGTCGACCGGGTGGAGTTCTGCGCGCGAGATCGGTGCCGCGGCGGCGATCGTGGCCGTCGGCGTTTCGTGGCGGCTGATGACCGGCTCACTGGAGGCCGGGGCAACACCGGCGGGCCAGCCCGCATCGGCGTCGGCGGCCGCCAAGCCCGTGGCCTTCGTCAACGGCGTCGAGATCACGAGCGATCGGCTGGGCGAGGAATGCCTCGGTCGCCACGGCTCGACGGTGCTGGAGGCGCTGGTCAATCATCGCGTCATTGAGCAGGCCTGCCAGCAGCAGGGCGTGACCGTGACGCCGCAGGATGTCGCCACTGAGATCGAAGCGATGGCGAAGCGATTCAGCGTGCCGCGCGACAAGTGGATCGAGATGATCCAGCAGGAGAGGGGCATCACGCCCAAGCAGTATGCCGACGATATCGTCTGGCCGATGATCGCGTTGCGACGGCTGGCCCGCGGCGCGGTCGAGCCCACCGCCGACGAACTCCAGGAGGCATTCGAGAAGCAGTTCGGCCCAGCCGTCAAGGCGCGGATCATCGTCTCCCGCAGCCGGCAGGACGCGGAGCAGGTGCGGGCCCAGGCAGTCGCTGCTCCCGACGAGTTTGGCGGGCTCGCCCGCCAGCACTCCGTCGACGTGGGCAGTGCGAGCGCCAATGGCTGGGTGCAGCCGATCCGGCTCCACTCCGGAGATCCGCAGTTTGATCGCGCGGCCTTCGCCCTCCAGCTGGGCGAGATCTCGCCCGTCGTTCAGGTGGCCGATCAGTTCATCGTGATCAAGTGCGAAGGGCATCTGCCCCCGGCCGGTGCCACGTTCGAGGAGGTGCGAACGCACCTGGCCGAGGAGTTGCGGGAACGAAAGAGCCGGCAGGGCTCGAGCGATATCTTCCGGAAGCTGCAGGAGTCATCCAGAGTCGAGAACGTCCTCAACGATCCCGCCAAGGCGGCTGCGAATCCCGGGGTAGCCGCGTTCGTCAACGGAACCCCGATTTCGATCGACGAGGTACGGACGAAGGCGGTCGACCGACACGGTCGCGAGGTGGTCGAGGTCCTCGTCACACGCACGCTCGTCGAGCAGGCGCTCAAGAAGCAGCAGCAGGTCGTGACCCAGGCCGACATCGACGCCGAGATCGCCCGCGCCGCCTCGCAGATGGGCTTCGAGAAGGCCGATGGCACGATCGACACGGCCGCCTGGCTCGATCGCGTGACCCGCGAAGAGAAGGTGCCGCTGCGGCACTACATGGAAGACGTGGTCTGGCCGAGCGTCGCCCTCAAGAAGCTCGTGGGGGGCGTGCCGGTATCGCAGGAAGACCTCGACAAGGCCTTCGCCGCGACGTTTGGTCCACGGGCGAAGTGCCGGATCATCGTGCTCGACAATCAGCGACGGGCCCAGGAGGTCTGGCAGCTGGCCCGCAAGAGTCCTTCGCCCGAGACCGTCGGCAATCTCGCGGAGACCTATTCCGCCGACCCGACGACCCGCGCCCTGCGGGGCGAGGTGCCCCCGATCCAGCGATTTGGCGGCCAGCCCACGCTCGAACGGGAAGTCTTCGCGCTCAAGCCGGGTGAACTCTCCGGGGTGGTGCAGGTGGCCGATCGGTTCATGGTGATCTATTGCGAGGGCTTCACGGAGCCGGCGAAGGTCACTTTCCAGGAGGTCCGTGGCGAGCTCTACGACGACATCTTCGAGAAGAAGCAGCGGATCGAGATGGCCCGCCACTTCGCGAACCTCCGGGAGTCGGCCTCGATCGACAACTTCCTGGCCGGCACCAGCCAGTCGCCCACCGCCGCGCCGCGTCGGCCGGGTGCGATGCCGGGAACCACGATCTCGAAGACCGAGGCGGCCGAACTGGCCAAGCCCCGCGCCGGCAGCCGTCAACTGCCGGCGGCAGGTCCCGGGGTGCCCGCTGCTCCGAATCAGGGTGTTGTGCCCGCGGCGCACATCGCACCGGTACCAGCAAGCCAAACCCGCTGAGCCAGCACGCGACCGCTAACAGACGGTGGAACAAGTCTGCCGGAGCAGGATGCTCCGACCGTCGACCGTGGAAACCCTCGGCGTTTCCACCGGTCGACCAAGTGGAAAAAGGTCAGGGAGGACTTTTTCCACGGACCGCTAGGGCGCGGGCATCTCCCAGACCGATTCGAGCGATACGCCAGCGTCTTCGGCGCGGAGAAGCGTGGCGCCCACGCCGAACATGCCTTCCATTTCGGTATTCGACGGAAGAAGTTTCTGAACGGCTGCGAGGAGTTCGCGATACGACTCATCGACGTCCTCCGGCAGCATCGCTTCCACCATGTCGCGGAGCACGCCGAGCGTGCCTCCGGATCGTGAACTGTCGCTCACGCTGAACATTCGGCCCGGCTCCAGCGGCAGCATTTCGCCGGCCCGACGCACGATTTCGCTTTCCCGCAGCGAGGCATCGCCGGCCGGCGGATGGCGGATCGCCGACAGTGTCTTTTCGAGCGAGTCCTTGCCGATCGCGACCACGAGGTGACCCTGGCCGAGGTAGATGGCCGGCCCGTCAGGGATGCGGATCCCGCGGAATCCCTGCTCTTCCTCCATCTCACCCCCCGTCATGCCGGCGAGCCGCTGGAGAATCTTTCCGAAAGGCGTTTCGTCATCGATCTGCCAGACGACCGCAGCTCGATCGGCTACCTGGCGGGCCTGCACGACCCCATCCTGGCCACGAATCCTCCGGGCTTCGGCAAACGCCTCCGCGACCTGCGGCGGGTAAGTGATGATCCAGTGCCGGCTGCCCAGCGACGTGAGGAGTTTCGGCAGATCGACTCCGAGCCATCCCTGGGCCTGCATTTCCAAGGCGGCCGCCATGTTCGCCGTCTCCGGGCCACCCTGCAGCACCGCGAACTCCTTGACCGTTTCGTAGGCCTGGCCGAGATCGAGCGAGATTTGCGTGAGATCGATCGCCTCGCGCGACACGAACGACGGCACCTCCGAACGATCGCAGTCCTGATCGAGGATCTGCATCAGGCTCGTTCGCGGGGCCGGCAGAGAGAGGAACAATCGGCTGTGGTAGCGGCCATGGTCGAGCGACTGCCGCCAGACGAGCGGCCCGAGATCGCCCGCCCCGACGCTTGCGAGCTGTTCCTCGAAGATCGCATCGCCCCAGGCTCGGATCATGACTCGCGGATCGACGATCACGTCGGCCAGCGGGATGCCGCCGGGCAGGGCGGCGGCCACGCCCGGCATCTGCAGGACGTTGGCCAGCGATGATTCTCCGCCGTCGGCATGGGCGATGAGGAATCGCTCGAAGGTTTCCTTGGCCTCCTCCGTGCCGCTTTCCGCCTCGAAATCCCGGTCGCCATCCGCGGCTTCCCCGGCGGCACGGAAGGTGGGCACGGTCTGGCCCGCGAGAAGCCTGCCGCCGATGCGGGCGAGGAAGGCATGCGTCTGTCCGGTTTGCACCAGCTTCGCGTTACGGATCCGCTCCCGAATCTTCTCCAGTCGCTGTTCGACTTCGACTTCGTCGGCCGCGTTGGCATCGAGGCCCGCCACATCCAGGTCGGAGGCATCGATGCCCATCAACGGCTCCACGACCCAGAGCACCTCGTGTCCCGCCATCTCGAGGTCGATCCGTTTGGTGGCGGCTGTCTCGTCTTTGGCCGCCGCCTCCTCGACCTTGCGCTGGGCGGCGGCGACAAGCCGCGCGGCCGTGTCGTCGCCGGGTTCGAGCCAGGCGAGCATCATGACCAGCGGCTGCCCACCGTCGTCGCGTCGGTGGAAGACAAGGCCCATGCCCATGTCGCCGCGACATGCCGCCCGCAGGTCGTCCGGCGAGAGTCCGTATCGCCCGAGTTCCTCCTCGAGGTCTCCGATCGCCTCGCCGGCACCGTCCCGACGAAGCTTGTCGAGAAACACGGTCCAGAGACCCTGCAGCCGCTGCTCACCAAGCGCCACACTGCCGAACTTCGTCCGCGTTCGCAACGCGTCGAGAAACTCGGCAGGCTGCGGCATCCGCACCATCACGCCCGTGTCATCGGGAAGGCATTCCCAGGAGGGCCGCAGATCGGCCGCGAGAGCCTCGACGGCACAAGCCGCGACGACGAAGACAGCGACGACGAAGGTCGTGACGACGAAGAGCAGACCGTGACAAAAGAGACGCATGTCGAATCCTTTCTCAGAGTGCCGTCCCCAAGGCCCCTCTTCGTTGACGGTGGTCGAGTTGTTGAAGGGATCGTCTTAGGGGGTCGTCGTCGAAGCCTTCACGCCTTCCAGGGGCAGGGCGGGCTGGAATGGAGGCGGGAGATAGGTGACGCCATTCTGGGGCTGCGACTCGTCGTAAGGATAGGTGTCGCGATGAACGAGGAAATCGAGCAGTTCGTTGGCGGGAATGCCGAAGGCAAGCCCCTCGAAGACGGCGGCCCCGGCGCAGGCGACGGCCACGACCTCGCCGCGGGCGTTGAAGATCGGCCCGCCGCTGTTGCCGGGATTGATCGCGGCATCGGTCTGGATCAGCCGCATCTGGTCGATCGTGCGGGTGGTGCTGCTGACGATGCCCTGGGTCACGCTCCGCTCCAGGCCGGCGGGGTTGCCGATCGCAAACACGAGATCGCCGACGCGGAGATCGTCGCGGTCGTTGATGACGACCGGCTCGGGCAGCCGTCCCTTCGTCTCCTCCGGGTCGAGTTGGAGGATCGCAAGGTCGCGGAGGGGCTGGAGGGCCACGATCTTCACCTTGCGATACTCGTTCTTCTCGAAGCCCTTGTCGGTGCGACGAAAGAGGGTGACCTGCAGCCGCGTGTTGTTTTCGACCACGTGATAGTTGGTGACGAGGTGCCCGTCGCGACTGATCAGGAAGCCGGTGCCGAGGCCGCCGGGGTTGCGCACCATGACAACTGCCTCGCCGAACCGCTTCACCAGTTCGGGAACCTCGCGGGCCTCGAGCATGCCGGTGCGGAAGATGTCGCGGTCGCTCTCGGCAGCGGTCGTCTCCTCCGGCGACTCGGCCCGCACGTCCAGCACCTTCTTCGCCGGGATCTGCAGCGGCTCGAAGCCGAGGTCGATCACCACGCCGTCATCGTTGCGGCGCAGAAGCGGACCCGTCACGCGGCTGCCGCCGACGAGCGTGACGGTCACGACCTCGGCGGCCATTGCCGGAGCGGCGATCGCGGCCGCGAGCAGGATGCTGGAGAACGGTCGAGGCGTCATGGGGTGTCTTCGTCCTTGCCCAGGTAAATCACGAGGCGGTCCTGGCTCACCATCGCCAGGTCGCGGTGGCCGTCGCCATCGGCATCGAGCGCCGCGAGCCGCCGTGGCTCGGGCACCAGATCCTTCGAGTCGCCCCCGTCGTAGGGATACTTCCGGTCTTCGAACACCTTCCAGGTCACCGACCGCCGCAGCGATTCGGGGCCCCGGAGCATGGCGGTGAGCTGGTGTTTGCGATCGTCGCAGAGGGCCACATCCTCGCTCCCATCGCCGTCGAGATCGGTGACGAGAATGCGGTGGATCGTCGATTCGCTGACACCGCTGCGGCGACCGATACGGCCGTCGATGCTCTCCATGAGCTTGAGCTGCCAGGGCTGGCCGCGGGAGAGCCGCACGATGCGGTCCTGATCGACGAGCACCACACCGAGAACGGGATCCCAGCGGAGCGTTGCGCCTGCCGGTGGCTTCACGCTCTCCACAACCCGCATCACACCGGCCTCATCGGCCTTCAGACGATGCAGAAAGCCGCCCCCCTGCTCGAGCGCCCAGGCCTGCGATGCCTCCCCGGCGCGGGGCTCCAGTGGGAGGTACGAGCCGATCTTCTGGCCCTCGGTGAGCATCACCTGATCAACCGGATGCAGGTCGTCGCCGAGCCACTGCAGCACGCCGTCGGTGAGCCGGGATTTGCGGAGCTTGCCATCGACCTCGACGGCGGCGTATTCGGTGGCGTCCATCTTGGCGAGCAGCGCCGGCGTGGTCACCACCGGCTTGCCGTCGGCGAGTGTGACGAGCTTGCCGGCGGTCGCGAAGGCGTCTTGCACCAAGAGGGCATCGCCGCCGAGCCAGACGACCTGCTCCACCTTGGGGCCGAGGCCCTCATACCGGGTCGTGACGGGTTCTGCCGAATCTGGGGTCCAGACAGAGAGATCGAGATCGGAGCCGACCCGCTGCGCCCACCAGACCGTCGCGCCAACGGTGTCGAGGGCGAGGATCTTGCGATCTTTCCCTTCCTGCGGCCAGGGCTGGGGATAGGTCAGCCGGCCGTGCTCCCAGCGGCAGCGGTGGAGATCGGCCGCGTCCTTGGCCCAGACGAGGAGCGTGCCCTGCTGGGCGGCGGGCGCCGCGACTGCTTTGATGCCGCCGATGGCCGGGAAGGTCTCCTCTGCAAGCCATCCCGAGTCGGTCAGGCGATGAACCCGCAGCCGAGGTTGCGCCGCATCGACGGCGACGATGGCTGGAACCCGCGCTCCGTCCTCTCCCACCTGCATCCCGCACCAGCCGCGGCGGGCGGCACCTGCCATCGGCAGCGCCTCCTGCCGGCCGACGTCGGTGGCCTCGGCCTTGGCGAGTTGATAGCGACGCAGCACTCCCTTGTCGCTGCCGCCAAGCAGATAGATGTCGGCCGCGGGTGAGAGCGGCTTCGCGGTCTGCATTCCTTCGATCGGCTGGTCGTGAATCGTCTGTGCCGGAAGCAGGCTCCCGTCGTCGCCGCACGGATACCAGCGGACCACCTGCCGGGCGACGTTGGACCACTCGACAAGATCCTCGTCGCCATCGCCGTCGAGGTCGGCCAGATGCCAATCGAGCCGGCCGCGGCTCTCACGCGGTGCCAGCCACACGGCCCGGCTGCCACGCACGAGGGGCAACTGCTGAATGCCCTGCTCGCAACTCACGAGCAGTTCATGCCGGTTGCCCGGAAGATCGCGAACGAGCAGGCAGCCGCTCTTCCCGGTGGGCGTGCCCGCAAGCAGGTTCCAGTCGCCGGTCTTGGTCCATGCGGCCTTGGCATCGACGGCCTTGTCGGCCGCCTGCGCGTAGATGGAGATGCGATTCGAGGGGTTCGTGAGCACGAGGAGTTCGGGTCGGCCGTCGCCATCGACGTCATGCGCGACGGCATCGATCGGCATCTCGTCGATCGCGACCTCCCCATGCGCCCACTCTGCTGCCAGAGGCAGCTCGTTGGGTCGATCCGGGTCGGTGACATCGCCACGGCCGCGGTCAGCCGGCGGAAGCCAGCGGTAGAGATCGAGCCGGGCCTGCCGCGGGTTGACCACGATCACATCGTCACGGCCGTCGTGGCCGAGATCGGCGACGAGCAGCCGTTCCGCGCGGCCTTCCAGCGGGACGACCCGCATGCCCTGCCAGCCGTCGAAGGTCGCCGGCGCCGCGACCGCCGAAAGGCTGGCTGCCGCGAGGACCGAAAACCCAGCGAACGAAAACCCGGCGATGAAGAAACCAGCGCGGAATGGCCGGAAGATCGTCGCCACGGGCCAGAAAGAATGTCGTGTCATTCCGTCAAGGATAACCCCCTGCCGCGACTCCCGCCACGAAGGGCGGGAGTCGTCGCGGGAGCCACTCCAAACGTCACTCCAGCTCCGGCATCATCGCCTCGGCAGCGGCGGCGTCGCGGAGCTTTTCCAGCGCCTTGGCCTCGATCTGCCGCACCCGTTCTTTCGTCACGCCGAGCGCCGAGCCGACCTCCTTGAGGGTCTGCGGCTCCCGCTCGTGGTCGAGACCGTAGCGTCGGATGATGATCGTCTGCTCGCGGGAATCGAGCCGGTCAAGGAACTTGCTCACCTGCTTGAGGCGATCGCTGGCGGCCATCCGCTGCTGATACTCGTCTTCCCGCCGGTCGGCCGCCGACTGCAGCAGTTCCATGTCGGCCGCCCGAAAGCGGTCGCGACGCTTGTGCTCGTCGGGGATCGTGCGGGCGTAGTTCTTCATGATCGCCCACGAGGCATAGGTGCTGAACTTGTTGCCCCGGGCGTAGTCGAACTTCTCCACGGCGCGGATCAGCGACATGTTGCCATCGCTCACGAGGTCGAAGAAGCTGTCGCCGGGAGACACCCGCCGCTTGGCGATCGAGACCACCAGGCGGAGATTGGCGTGGACGATCCGATTCTTGAGTTCGACGATCTCCTCGTAGAGCCGCTCGATCTGATCCATGAGCCGCGTGCTCGGCCGCTCCAGATCGAGCTGATCGCGAAGCGCGACCGCCTTGAACTTGAGGTAGTTGAATCGCCGGAAGAGCCAGACTTCCTGCTCCCGGGTGAGCAGGGGCACTTCGTAGAGACTCGCCAGATACGCAGGCAGGCCGCTCGGCCGCCGCACTTTCTTGGCCTCGGTGCCTGGATAGGACTGATTGACGACCTTCTCCGCACTGGTGCGGGCGAACAGGGCGTTGGGCATGAAGTCGAGCGGCAACTGCATCACGTGTTCCGCCCGTTGCGAGAGGATCACGCGGTAGATGCTCGCCTTGGACCGGTGATACCGGCGAGCGATCGAATCGACCGCTTCCCCGGCAAGGAAATGCTGATAGATCCGCACCCGGCTCTCCGGGCGAAGATGCCCGTCCGCCGACGGAAACACGGCCGATTCGGGATGCTCCTGGTCGAACCGCTTCACCGTGTAGCGGATCGTCTCGATGCTCCGTCCGAGCCGCTCCGCGATCCGCCGATGCACGTCGGCCGGGCAGGCGCCCGCGACGGCCAGGCGGCGGGCCCACGAGATGATCTTCTCATGCTCGTCGTCCGTGAGTTGGCTGAATCGGCTGCCTCGCTCGATCCGCATCGGATTGGTGCTGATGAACCGCTCCACCGCTCTGGAGAGGAAGCCGACGCGGCGCCGGCCGCCGACGATGAACCGCTGGGCCACGAGCCCATGGTCGCGCCACCGTGAGATCGTCTTGGTCGAGACATTGAACCGGTTGGCGAGGTCCTCGATGGAAAGCACCTCCTCGCCGGCGGGCACGCTGGAGTCGATCGCGGTCGACTCGGATGCAGCCGCCGCGGGGGCTGGTGGCATGTCGCCACCGGCAGAGACCGCCGCCTCGGCCCTATCGTGGAACAAGCGAACGAACTCACCCGATGCATTGGAACGCATGATCACCTCCGGCCGGCAGCCTTGCCAGCAGTTGTCGGGGCTGCCGATGAACGAGTGAGCCTGACTCACCCGGGCATCGAACGCCTCGGATCCCACCTGGTAATCGAACTCGTTTGGGCGTCCACAGTTCCGCGCGAGCGAGGTGATCCTTCACCCCGGTCCCTTCTCACGGACGCCCCGAGTTATACGGCCGAGGTCGGAAGACGGTTCATGGACAACTGGGATTCTTGAGTGATTTTCAATTGCCCGCTCCAAACGGACTCCTGAACAGCAGGCCGTAAACCCTGTGAGAACAGTGGCTTAGAGCTTTTTTCAGGGCGTGGATCTGGTCGCGTTTGGGCAGGGTAGCGATCGCAATGACCCGGGAAACAAGGGGTTTTCTGCGGGCCGACACTTAGGGCCTGGGCGGTTTGGCGGTGTGCAACGAGGCTCCGCGGGCGGCTGACTGGGCAGAGTGGAGGTGAGGCGGCGCGGCCCTGGCCGTCGGAAAGCGGCCGGGCGGCATCCTGAGCCGACATACATCCAAGGAACGGATGGGACATGGGCGTGGAGTCGTCTTCCACCTCGGAGGGCTCGAACATGGCATGGCGATCGATCTGCGGGCTGCTGGTGATCGTGGCGGCTGCCGCGACCGTGTTTCGGGTCGCGACCGCTGATGACCCGGAGGTGCCGGCAGCTGCCGACGTCTCCGATTTCATCGATCCCGCCTCCCCCGCGGCTTCGCCACCGCCAGCGGAGCCGCCGGTAGACCGAGTGCGGGCCACCATCGACGTCAGTGGCGAGCTCTTCGCACCCGCTGGCCGGGATGCCCCGCCGATCCGCCGTCCGATCGTTGTCGCCGGCCGCTTCGACTTCATCGAGAGGCCGCTCGCCTCCGCGGACGAGCCCACCGTTGAACGGCGGTATGCCGATGCCGCTGCCGATCTTCAGATCGACGGCCAGCCAGAGCGGATGACGCTTCCCGAGGATGCCCGGGCCGTTCGGATCGTGCTCCGAGGCACCATGCCGGCTCCCTCGTTGGAGAACGGGTTTCTCACGCGTGAGGAACTGGATCTCCTCGAGATGCCGTTCGATCCGCTGCTGATTGATGCGTTGCGGCCCACGGCGGGGGTAGCCGTCGGCGATTCGTGGTCCATCGCCGGTGACGTGACCGCAGGGCTGCTCGCGATCGACACGGTCGAATCGGGCAGCCTCGACGCCAGCCTCGAAGTGGTGGAGGATGGCCGCGCGACGGTCAAACTCGCCGGGATCATCGATGGTGCGGCCGACGGAGTGCCGACACACGTCACGGTCGAAGGCTCGTTCACAGCGGCCGTCGATGATGCAGCGGCAGATCCCGTCATGCTCACGGGACGGATCTCACAACTGGCCGTCACGCTCCGCGAACGCCGCGAGGCGAGCCATGTGGCGCCGGGCTTCGATGTGGAGGCACGCGTGGTGATTGCCCGTGCGGCCGTGGCGAACTCGGGCGGCGATTCATCATCGACCGCTGCAGCGCCGGCAGGTGCATCCGCCGACGCCACGATGCCGCGTCGGCAGGGAGTGGGCCGCCCCGGGCTCGTCTGGCACCGCGATCGTGCCAATCGTTACGACCTTGTCCACGACGAGCGGTGGCGGGTCATCGAGGATGGCGTCGAAGGGCTCGTGATGCGATTTGTCGATCGCGGCGCGTTGGTGGCCCAGTGCTCTATCACCGCGTTGCCGCGGTCATCGGCCCTCTCGCCTCCGACGATCGCCGAGGTCGAGCGCGACATCGAGCGGTCGTTGGCTGGGCAGTTTGCGCGGATCGAGCATGCCTCAGAGGCAACGCGGAGCGACGGCGTGCGGATCGTCCGCGTGGTGACCGGCGGAAGGGCGGGCGAACTGCCGTTTCGCTGGATTCACCATGTGCTGACCGACGCTGCCGGCCATCGGCTCGCGGTGACCTGCATGCTGGAAGAGTCACTGCAGAAGCGGTTTGGAGATGCAGACCGCGACCTGGTCGATGGAATCATGTTTCCGGCCGGGGAGGCCGAATCGACGCCAGAAACAGTCGATACAGAGGGGCCTCCCGCAGACCGCGAGGCCCGGTTGCCCGCGGAATCCCGGACGCCTTGACGCTGCCGGTTTTCACGGCGACACTCTCGAGGCTGCGGTAAGAGCCCTGCGACCCGCTCGGGGGGCCTCGCCAGCAGCGACATTCTGACCAGGAGAGCCGCCGGCCCGCGGTGCGAGGAGTGCGATTCATCCCGGCCGGGTCTCTGATTCCGCGGCGGGAGGCGTAAGCCATCGAGAAGCAGCATCGCATCAACGAGCAGATCCGGATCACCCCGATCCGGGTGATCAACGCCGAAGGCGGACAACTCGGCATCATCCCGACCGAGGAGGCGATGAGCCTCGCCCGGGAGGCGGGTCTGGATCTGGTCGAGGTGGCTCCCAACGAGAAGCCGCCCGTCTGCCGGATCATGGACTTCGGCAAGTTCAAGTACCAGCAAAAGAAGAAGCATCACAAGACCCACGTTCACCATGCCAAGATCAAGGAGATCAGGCTTCGTCCGAAGACTGGCGAGCACGACATCGAGTTCAAGGTCAACCAGGCGAAGAACTTCCTCCTCCACAAGGACAAGGTCGTCGTCTCCGTCGTCTTCCGGGGCCGTGAACTGGCCCACATCGACGAGGGCCAGCGGGTGATGAAGGCGATCGTCGAACAACTCGATCCGGTCAGCAAGATCGAAGCACCGCCGCAGCAGATGGGCCGACGCCTCGTCTGCACGCTCTCTCCCCGATAGCCCTGCCGCCCACGTCATCATCGGTTTTCATTCACCGCCGCCGACTCAAACCATCGTCTCAGACCATCCATTCAAAGGAGTTTCATCATGCCAAAGCAGAAGACCCACAAGGGCGTCAAGAAGCGTTTCCGGATCACTGCCACGGGCAAGGTGAAGCATCGCCGCGCCGGCACGAGCCATCTTCAGGTGCGGCTCACCGCCAAGCGGAAGCGAAAGCTCCGCGGCACGGGCGTGCTGGCGAAATCCGACGTGCATCGCATCCACGATGCGCTTGGCAAGTACAGCTACTGAGTTTACGCCTGCACCGCCCTCGTGGCCGGTGCAGGCTGATGGCAGCCGAAGGGACAGCCGAGGTGTCTCTTGGCTGCCGGGCAAGCATCCTCCAGATGCCGCGGCTCCCGATGCTGAGGAGCCGGTCGGTGGGCACGCAC
>JBPCTA010000494.1:0-11443 GCA_051006595.1 Pirellulales bacterium | reverse complement strand
CCGTCGCCTGCCGCCAGCTCGACATCGTGGAGGAAGAGGTCCGCGGCCTCCTCGCCCTGGGCAGGCCGCCCGAAACGGCCCCCGCCCCCGTCGATCTCGACGCGCTCATCGCCGAGGTTCGCGACCTCGTCGGGCCGCGCTGCGACCATGCGGGAGTCGCCCTTGCGGCCGGCCCCCCCTGCGGCAGCCAGATTCTCGGCAGCCGCGACGGACTCCGGGCGGCGGTCGTGAACCTCGCGCTCAATGCGATCGATGCGGCCGGCAATGGCGGCGAGGTGACCGTCGCCGTCGAGGACGATGCTGCCGGTGTCGCCCTCGTCGTCGAGGACGACGGCCCCGGGCCGCCTGCGGAACTCGCCGACTCGCTCCACGAGCCGTTCGTGACCGGCAAGCAGGAAGGGGTCGGCCTCGGGCTCGCCGTCGCCCGGGCAGTGGCCGAGCAGCATGGCGGAGCGCTGGCCTGGCGGCGGGTCGGCGGGCGAACGCGATTCGAGATCCGGCTGCCTGCAACGGCGGCCCTGCCCCGGGAGCCTGTCGCATGAGCCGCGTGCTGGTCGTGGATGACGAGCCGGCCATCGGCTGGAGCCTGCGGGAAATGCTTGCCGACGAGGGGCACGAGGTCGACCTCGCGGCAAACGTCGACGAGGCACTCGCCGCGGCCACGAGGCACCCGCCCGACACGATCCTGCTCGATGTCCGCCTCCCTGGTCGTGACGGCATCGAGGCGATTCCCGACCTGTGGCGGCTGGCCGGTGAGGTGCCGATCGTGATCATGACGGCGTTTGGCGATCTCGACACCGCCATCCGGGCGGTCCGGGCCGGCGCCATCGACTTTCTCGTCAAGCCGTTCGATCTCGACCATGTGTCGGCCGTCGTGGCCAGGAGGACGGCGACCCCGCCAAGCAACGGCGGGACCGCCACACCGGTCGATGCCTCCACGCGACAGGTCGCCGATGCCATCCGCGACTGGGCTGCCGCCGCGCAGTCGGCCTTCGCGAGGCTCCCGGAGCCCGATCTCCACCACCGCACGATCCGCCTTGTCGAGACCACGCTCCTCCGCGAGGCCCTCGTCCACACCGGCGGCAACCGCACCGCCGCCGCCAAACTCCTCGGCCTCGACCGGGCCACGCTACGGACGAAGCTCCGCCAGCTCGGGATTGACGATTGACGACCGTCTTTCGTGCCGCGACTGACGGCCTATCCGCGACACCAGCCCCGCTGTTCGGTGGTGAAAATTTCACCGGCCCTGGCGATGGATTCCCCGCGCGGAAGAGCGCTCGGCTGCGATACCATCCAGCCGATTCGTGGCATTCGCTCAGGGCAGGCTCCGAGGTGATCCATGACCGCCGCAACGCTCGACCGGCTCAGGATTCGCCGCACGGCTCCCCGCACGACCGAGTCGTTGCCGCGAGGCTTCACGCTCGTCGAACTTCTGGTGGTGATCGCGATCATTGCCACGCTCATCGGGCTGCTCCTGCCGGCCGAGCAGACCGCGCGGGAGGCTGCAAGGCGGATGCAGTGTGCCAACAACATGCGGCAGGTCGCGATTGCCTTCGCCTCCTATGAATCGGCGAAGAAGGAATACCCGCTGGCGTATACGAACCCGACCGGCACCACGAAGTACCACTCCTGGGCCCCGTTCGTGCTGCCCTTCATCGAGGAGTCGGCGCTGGTGGCGAACTACACCACGGCGATCGAGTGGTGGAAGTCGCCAAACCGTGAGCTCGTGATCCTACCCCTGAGGGTCGTGCAGTGCCCGTCGACGCCGACCTTCAACCGCATCCAGGACAAGCCCGAGAGCACGCCCCCGAACAAGACCGGCTCCTGTGGCGACTACTTCATCGTCGCCGGGGTGCACCCGATCGCCACCAACACCCATCTCTCCGCCGGCGAGCAGCTGACGGGCGACACGCGGGGGCTCGTCTGCTGGTGGTCCGACGGCAGCAAGACAGCGGCGGCCGACCTCTCCAACACCGGCCCCGCCAACACGAGAAATCGGATCAAGGATGCCACCGACGGACTCTCGAAGACCGTGCTGCTCGGCGAGTCCGCCGGCCGCGAGGATGTCTACCGGGGCCGCACGAAGTACGCGGTCGATTACACCGGTGCATCGGGCCCGAAGGTCCGGGCACGCGGCGGCGCCTGGGCCACCACCGACAACCCGTTCACGATCGGCTCCGTGCTGCCCTGGGACAGTTCCTTTGGCCCGATTCCCACGCCGCCGGCCATCAACAGCTCCAACGAGTGGGGACACGGCTTCTACGCGTTTCACCCGGCCGGTGCGAACTTCGCGCTGGGCGACGGCTCGGTCCGGTTTATCGACGAGACGACGCCGCTGCGGCTCCTCTGCGACGCGGTCTCGCGGGCCGGAGGCGAGCTTCGTGGCCAGCCGTGATGCCGCCCGGGCCGGGACCCCGATCCGCGCATCCCGCCTGCCCATCTGGTAGCGTGGTGAAGCGGCATTCGAGCAGCGGTGGTTTTGGCGGCCAACGAGGCCGCATGCCGCTGGCAGGGTGGCGTGTGCTCAATCTCCGGAGACAGAGGCGATGGACATTCTCGGCGAAATCTTGAAGCAGGTGCTCGAGGGCGCTGCCCAGCAGCAGCAACAGCCGCAGCAGCGGCAGCCGCAACCACAACCCCAGCAGCGTCCCCAGCAGCCGCCTCAGGGGATGCCCTCGTCGAACGACCTCTCCGACATCCTCACGCAGATCTTCGGCGGTGGTGGTGCCCAGAAGCTCCCCGAGGTGGTGAAGCAGTTCGAGGAGAAGGGGATGCGGGACGAGGTCGACTCGTGGGTCCGCACCGGCCCCAACAAGCCCGTCGATCGTCGCCAGATCGAAGACGCCTTCGGCCAACGTGAGCTCGACCACCTCGCCCGTACCAAGGGCATCGACCGCGACCAGCTCGCCGAGGTGCTCAGCCGGTACATTCCGAAAATCATCGACGAGCTGACACCGGCGGGGCAGATGCCGTCGCGTCGCTGACAACGTTCCACCATCCTTCGCAGGATGCGGCGGATGCCATGAATGCGCCTCCCGACACTGCCGTGCCCCACGGCGACCGCCGCCAGACCCTGGCGGCGGTCGTGGGGGTGCGGGCGTGCCTGGCGGCGTTGGCGTGTTTGACGTGTTTGACATGTTTGGCATGGCCCGCCGCTCCCGCGTGGGCTGGTGGAAACCGCGACTGGTCCAGGGTGCAGCTGGCCTGGCAGAACGATCCCCGGGCCGTCTCCGACGCATCACTCCCCGTGGAGCCCATGCCCGAGCGGCGACCCTCGCGGCGGGAGCAGCGGCGGAGCCTCAGGAGAGGACTTCCCGAACCGACAGCGACCGGGGGCCGCGAACGAGCGGTCATGCCGCGGTCTGCGCCGCTCAGCCGCAGCAGTGAGCCCGGCGTCGAATCAGCGCCGCCACGATCGACGCCCGCGATGATCGGTCTGGCCGCAGACCCGGTCATTGGTCTGGCCGAACCGGTCGGAAACGATCGCGTGTTGGTTCACCGGGATCAGCCCTATGGCAGTGAAGGTCATCCACAGCAACGGTTCGATCTCCATCTCCCCGACGGCTGCAGTGGCGGCGGGCTACCGCTCGTTGTGTGGATTCATGGACCAGACTGGAGGAGCGGCTCGAAGTCCGACTGCCCGATCGTATGGCTCGCCAGTCAGGGCTACGCGGTGGCGAGCATCGGCTATCGCACGAGCGACGTGGCGGTGTTTCCTGCCCAACTCGACGACTGCCGAACCGCGATCGACAGCGTCGTGGCCGACGCGAGCACGTGGGGGATCGATCCCACGCGAGTCTGCGTTGCCGGTAGTGTTGCTGGCGGTCATCTCGCGGCGCTGATCGCCTTTGTCCCAGTCGGGGCGGGCCCCATCCGAGAAGCGGCGGCCGAAGCGCTCGCAGGCAGTGCGACCGTTCCCGCCGCCGTGGCGATCGTCGGGGCGCCGGTGAGCCTGACCACGCTCGGGCCGGCATCCGACCGCGCCGGATCGCCGGCCAGTCGCCTCGTCGGCGGGCCGGTGCCGGAGTTTCGTGAGGCCGCCCAGCGTGCCAGCCCGCTCGCGCACGTCTCCGCCGACGATCCACCATCGCTGATCGTGCATGCCATCTCCGATCCAGCCGTGCCGGCCGCGCAGGCCGCGCTGCTCGACAAGGCGCTCACGGCGGCAGGCGTCGATAGCACGCTCGTCTTGCTCGACGATTCAGCCGGGCATGCATCCTTGGCAGCGGGATCTCCGGCGGCAATCGCGCTGGTCGAGTTTCTCGACCGGGTGATCGGCCCCGGCATCAAGGGACCGCGCGAGTAGCCCCGCGGCTCGGCGGCTCGGCGCTACCGCCACATGCAGCGCGTTCGTTACAGACGCTGCCGCACGCCCTACCTTCCAGGCTTATGCAGTTGGCGTGGTCTGCCGCCGATATCTCCTTCTGTGCCGGACGCCTCCGGTCGCGTCGCCGCAGGCGGGTTTCCGCCGGAAGGGGTGCGACGATTCCACCACGCCCAAACCATTTACCACGAAGCCGTACTCCGCCATGCCGTCACCCCGTCGCAAGCCGTCCGCCGCCGTGCAAAACCCGCTGGAAACCTATCTCCGCGACATCAACGAGACGGCCCTGCTCACCGCGGACGACGAGAAGCGACTGGCGCGGGCGATAGCCCAGGGTGACGCCCTGGCCCGCGATCACATGGTTCGCGCGAACCTGCGACTGGTGGTCAACATCGCCCGTGGCTACGCCAACCGCGGCCTGCCGCTGCCCGACCTCATCGAGGAGGGCAACCTCGGCCTGCTGCGGGCCGTCGAGGGCTTCGACCCCACCATGGGCACCCGGTTTAGCACCTATGCCAGCTATTGGATCAAGCAGTCGATCAAGCGGGCCCTGATCAACTCGGGCAAGACGATCCGGATTCCCGCCTACATGGTCGAACTCCTGTCCAAGTGGCGTCGGGCGACGCTGCGTCTGACGGAGGCCCTCAGCCGGCCCCCCACACCCGAAGAGGTGGCTCGGAGCCTCGGCCTGGCGCGAAAGAAGCTCCCGATCATCAAGAAGGCAATCCATGTTCACCATGCCTCCCCGCAGGCCGAACCAGCCGAAGGGGGCTGGTCGTTGGGCGAACTCATCCGGGACGAGAACGCCCGCTGTCCGGCCGAGGTGATGCTTGATGACGACACCCTCCGGAACGTGCTGCAGCGGATCGACGGCCTCGACCAGCGTGCCGGCACGATCATCAAGCTCCGGTTCGGCCTGACTGGCAGCGAACCGATGACCCTCAAGGAGATCGGGGCCGTGCTCGGCCTGACACGGGAACGGGTGCGCCAGATCGAGTCGGAAACGCTCGCCGGCCTCGCGATGGAGATCGACGGGGTGCCCCGGGCGCGGATCCGGTTGCGTCAGGGCGCCTGACGCCGCACACTGATCGAGTTGTCATCGACGAGCCGCAGTGAATTCCTTCCGCCGTGGCGGAGTTTCGCAGCCTCCTTTCCCACAGATCTCTCGACGCTCCATGAACCTTGCCAGCCACATCCGCCCGATTCCGGATTTTCCCAAGCCCGGAATCCTATTTCGGGACATCACGCCGCTGTTGGCCGATGCCAACGCATTCGCCGCCGCGATCGAGGCGCTCGCCGCGCCGTGGCGTGATGCGGGGATCACCGCCATCGCGGCGGTCGAGGCCCGGGGCTTCCTGTTTGCCGGCCCCTTGGCCCTGAAACTCGGCGTGGGTGTGATTCCGGTGCGGAAACCGGGCAAGCTCCCCGCCGACACGATCTCGCACGAATACGATCTCGAATACGGTCGGGACCGACTGGAGATGCATCGCGACGTGCTGCCCCAAGGCGCCGGGGTGCTCGTGGTGGACGACGTGCTGGCCACTGGCGGCACGGCGGTGGCCTGCACAAAACTGATCGAGGCGGGGGGCGGCCGGGTGGTGGGCGCGGCTTTTTTGGTCGAGATCGCGCCGCTCGGCGGCCGTGAACGCCTCGTGCCGCATCGCGTCGAGAGCGTGATCATTTACTGACCGTGCTCCGCGGTGTTTCCGTCATGGCTCATTCGAGGCGCTCCCGGGTCGTCGTCGCCATGTCGGGGGGAGTGGATTCGAGCGTCGCGGCGGCGGCGCTGGTCGAGGCCGGTCATGAATGCATCGGCGTGTTCATGCGACACGCCTCCCCTGTCCTGCCGGCCCCCATGCCAGTCCCCCTGCCGGCCCCCCTGCCAGTCGGCACGTCAGCCGCCGCGGCACCGCTGGCGATCCTCCCCGATCGTCCCGGCCATCAGGGCTGCTGCAGCCCGACCGACGCCCTCGATGCCCGCCGCGTTGCGGATCGGCTCGGCATCCCGCTCTACGCCCTCGATCTGACGCCGGACTTCGAGCGGATCATCGACTCCTTCGCTACGGAGTATGGCCGGGGACGCACGCCGAACCCGTGCGTCCGCTGCAACTCGTGGGTGAAGTTCGGCCGGCTCTACGAGCATGCCGACTCGATCGGGGCCACGCATATCGCCACCGGCCATTACGCCCGGCTCGACCATGGCCCCGGCGGCCCGGTGTTGAGCCGCGGCCACGAGCGAGCACGCGATCAATCCTACGTGCTCTTCGACATTCGGCCCGACCGGCTCGCGCGGATGCTCCTGCCGGTGGGACATCTGCCCAAGCCGGAGGTGCGGGCCCGGGCGCTCGCGCTCGGGCTGGTCACGGCCGACAAGCCCGACAGCCAGGAGATCTGCTTCGTCGCTCCGGGCGAGCACGCCCGCTTGGTGGCCCACAGGCTCGGCGGCTCGCGGGCCGGCGAGATCGTCGATGGCACGGGTCGCGTGCTCGGCAGGCATCCGGGGATCGAGCACTTCACCGTCGGCCAGCGACAGGGGCTGGGCATCGCGGTGGGCGTGCCGCTCTACGTGATCCGCATCGAGCCCGACACTTGCCGCATCGTCGTCGGCCCGCGGGCCGAGGTGCCGGAGACCGAGTTGCTGGCGGCCGAGGTGACCTGGCTCGTCGAGCCTCCCACCAAGGCCTTCGAGTGCCTCGTGCAGTGCCGGGCGCAACGCGGGGCGGCGGCCGCGATCGTGACACCGCTCGGCGGCGACCGGTTTGCGGCGCGGTTCACGGGCGGCCCCGATCACTCTCCGGGCCCGATCTCCCCGGGCCAGCCGGCCGTCTGCTACGCCGGCGACCGCGTTCTCGGCGGCGGCTGGATCGTGGGCTGATGCCCCGCCCGGATGGGTCACGGCACCCGGGCAACCGTCTGGTTGACGGGTGAAACAGGCTGCTTTCCCCCCGCGCCGCGGCGAACTAGTCTTGATGGGTCGTCCTGTCGGCCGACATCCCCGCCCGGAGCATCTCCCGTGAACGACCGTCCCGATGGCCTGCCCGCCGAACTGCTCGTGGGTGCCGCGATTCTTCTGGGCATCTTCGCCCTCACGCTGCTCCTCCTGGTCTTCAACTATGGGCAACTCTGGTTCCAGGCCTATGGGTCGAAGGCCCGGGTGACGTTCATGGAGCTTTTGGGCATGAGCCTGCGAAAGGTGAACGCCCGCACGATCGTGCAGGCCAGAATCATGGCCACGCAGGCCGGCCTCGATTCCGATATCACAACCCGGCGGCTTGAGGCCCATTCCCTCGCCGGCGGCGACGTGCCCCGCGTGATCCGGGCGCTGATCGCGGCGCAGCGGGCCGATCTCGATCTCGACTTCGACCGTGCCTGCGCGATCGACCTCGCCGGTCGCGACGTGCTCGACGCCTTGCAGACGTGCGTCAACCCGAAGGTCATCGACTGCCCCGACATCGCCAGCGGCAAGTCCACGCTCTCGGCGGTGGCAAAGAACGGCGTGGAGCTCAAGATCCGCGCCCGCGTGACCGTCAGGACGAACCTCCAGCAGCTCATCGGCGGCGCGACGGAAGAAACGATCATCGCCCGCGTGGGCGAGGGGATCATCACGTCGATCGGTTCGGCGGGCAGCCACTTCGAGGTGATGGAGCATCCCGACAAGATTTCCAAGGCCGTGCTCCAGCGGGGGCTCGACGCCCAGACGGCATTTCAGATCGTGTCGATCGACATTGCCGATATCGAAGTGGGCGAGAATATCGGGGCCCGGCTGCAGGCCGATCAGGTCGAGGCCGACACGCGGGTCGCCCGAGCCAAGGCCGAGGAGCGGCGGAGCGTGGCCATCGCCCGCGAGCAAGAGATGAAGGCCTCGACCGCTGAAAACCGCGCCCGGCTCCTTCAGGCCGAGGCCCTGGTGCCAAAGAGCATCGGCGAAGCATTCCGGGCCGGCCGGGTCGGCGGGCAATCTCCCACCCCGAGTCGCTCCTGATCCGCTGAGCCGGGGCTCCAGCCTCTCTCTTTTACCTGGCCCCTCCAGCCCGAGCCCGGCGAGGGCCTCCCATCCTCTCATTCCGCATAAGTGGGGAAATCGGCCAAACCCTGACGGCCTCGGAAGCCGATATCCCTCGTGTGGAGACGGTGACCGTCAGGATGACGGCTGGGCCACCTTGGCTCGCCCGCCGCTCCCATCAGCCCCTCGGCAAGGGAGAGTGCCATGGCCATGCGTCAGTTGCGGGTTTACACGGAACCAGATCTGGAGTTCCGCTCTTTTCCGGTGGTCGAGGAATCGGCCGATACCGGCGTGAAGGTGTCGCTCGGCGAGGTGTTGCCGCTCTTGGCTGACGCCGTCGCCAGCAGCCGCACCTGGCTCACCGACTTCGCCGACGACGAGATCACGATCTCGGCGGACCTGCACGACGTGCTGCAGGCCTACCGGCACTTCCGGCGGCCTGGGGCCTGATTCTCAGCGAAACGCAGTCTTCGGCTGACGAAACGGAAATCCTTCGTCTGCTTGAGAAGTCCCCTCTTGCGGACGATGTGGGTGGAGTCCATACTCCCACCCCCATGGCCACCAGCGTCAATCTCGCCGATCTCGGCCGCCGCGTGCGGGCCTACCGGCTCGCTCGCCGCATGACGCTCGAAGAGGTCGTGTCGCGCACTGATTTCACGGTCAGCTGGCTCTCCAAGCTGGAAAACGGCCAGTTGACGCCGTCGCTCGAAGGGCTCGTCAGGCTTGCGGAGGTGCTGCAGTGCGGCGTTGAGGGGCTCGTCGAAGGCCTCTCTGTGCCCCCGCAATTCGTGGTCGTGAAGCGGGGCGGCGGACGGACCGAGTCCTCCCGGGGCGGCAAGACGGGCATGGTGGTCGAGAGCCTGGCCGACGAGTGGCGAAACAGGATCATGAATCCTGCGATCCTGCACCTCTCCGGCAACGGCAATCGACAACGGCCCGATAACCACGATGGCGAGCGGTTTCTGCTCGTTCTCCAAGGGGACGTCACGATCGCCTACGGCGACGAACAGATTCCGCTCTCGGAGGGGGACAGCATCTACATCTACGCCGCGATTCCGCACACGATTGTTCCGGCAGGCCGCGGCACAGCCAAGGTGCTCAGCGTGTCCTGCGAGCCGGCCCGCGCCCCCCACGACCTGCCGGCGAAGCGCCGGGGCAAGTGATACGGCCACCACTCGAACCTGGCGATCGACTGGTGGGCATGTGAAAGCAGACCGGCCGTGAGGCCGCGGGCGAAGCACGTTTGATTCCGGCCGAGCCCAAGTGCACCCCACGCCTCACGGCGTTGGGCTTGTACCGGGCAACACATCGCGGCGTTGGGGCATGTACAGGTCCACGCCTCATCAGTCCACACCCATGCTCAGACGTCGAGATTTTTGACGTCGAGCGCGTGCTTCTCGATGAACTCCCGCCGCGGCTCCACCTTCTCCCCCATGAGGACGCGAAACAGGTCGTCGGCGGCGGCGGCGTCTGTCATCGTGACCCGCAGGAGCGTCCTGTTGGCAGGGTCGAGCGTGGTGTCGCGAAGCTCCTCGGCGTTCATTTCGCCGAGCCCCTTGAAGCGGGTGATCGAGAGCCCCTTTTCGCCCGCCCGCCGCACCGCCGTGAGCAGCCCGCGGAGATCCTCGAGGCCGATCTCGTTGTCGCCGCGACGGAGCTTGTATCGTGGCTCATCGGTGCCCGTTCGATCCTCCGGGAGCAGCGACTCGATGCCGAATCCCATGCCCTCGAGTTCCTTGAGCCCCGCATTGATGCTACGGACCTCGTGCAGGTCGACGACGACAAGTTGGTCGTCGCCGGTGCCTGGAGCCGTGCCCGGCGTCGTATCGCCAACGGCCTGGGCCTCCTCGACGCGGCCCACCGCCAGCTCGCCCCCCGAGCTCTTCTCCTTGCCCTTCACGAACGACTCGAGTTCGTCGCGACTGGTAAACCACCGCTCCTCCACGCCATAGTAGACGTGGTACATCGGCAGCTTGCCGGTCTGGGCATCGCGGCGGCCGGCATGGTCGCGCAGGCTGATGCCCCGTTTCTCGAGCGCCACCAGGGCGTCTTCCAGGCCGGAGAGCGTGCGGCAGAGTTTCTGCATCTCGTCGCCAACGACTTCCCGATCTCCTCCCGGCAGGAAGACGCCCTCGCCGAGGCCCTGATCGAGGAGCTGGGTCTTCATCTCCTCCTCCGTCTGCACATAGTAAACGTGCTTCTTGCTCCGCACGCGAAATAACGGCGGCTGGGCGACGTAGACATGTCCCTCGGCGACGAGCCTGTACATCTGCCGGTAGAAAAACGTGAGCAGGAGAGTGCGGATGTGCGAGCCGTCCACGTCGGCGTCGGTCATGATCACGATCTTGTCATACCGCCGCTTACCGAGGTCGGCCTCCTCGCCGATGCCGGCGCCGATCGCCGAGATCATGCTGCGGACCTCCTCGTTGGCGAGCACCTTGTCGTCGCGGCTCTTGTAGGCGTTGATGATCTTGCCGCGGAGCGGCAAAATCGCCTGGTATTCGCGGTGCCTCCCCCCCTCGGCCGACCCGCCGGCCGAATCGCCCTCGACCAGATAGAGTTCGCACCGCTCCATGTCGCGGCTGGTGCAGTCGCGGAGCTTGCCGGGGAGACCGCCGCCGGAGAGCGCCCCTTTCCGCTCGCGGAGCAGTTGCTTCGCCTTCTTGGCCGCCTCGCGGGCCTCGGCCGCAAGCACACCCTTCTGGGCGATCGCCTTGGCGCTCTTGGGATTCTCCTCGAGATACTTGGCCAGGAAGTCGCCCACCGCCGAGTTGATGATCCCTTCGACCTCGCCATTGCCGAGCTTCGTCTTCGTCTGTCCTTCGAACTGCGGATGCGGCACGCGAACGCTGATCACGGCCGTGAGCCCTTCGCGGATGTCTTCCCCCGTGGGCACGAGATCCTTGTAGAGCCCGCTCTTCTTACCGTAGGCGTTGAGGGTGCGAGTGAGCGCTGACCGGAACCCCGAGACGTGCGTGCCCCCTTCGGTCGTCGAGATGTTGTTGACGTAGCTGTGGAGGCTTTCGGTGTATTCGCCGGTGTACTGCAGCGCGATGTCCCACGTCACGCCGTCGCCTTCGCCCTTGATCGTGATCACGTCGGACTGGATCGGGTCG
>JBPCTA010000493.1:0-4806 GCA_051006595.1 Pirellulales bacterium | reverse complement strand
GGCCCTCGGCATGGTTGCGGTGCCGACTGGATCGGCCGGCCTGCCGACGATCACGAGCGTGTTCAATCAGAATGGAGGGACCGTCAAGGCGGCGACCGTCGTGTTCGGCTCCAACGGGGCGACGCTCGGCAGCAACTCGCCCACCTTCGCGTCGACGTACAACCTGGCCGGCGGCACGTTGGCGGCGGCCTCGGTCACCGCCGGTTCGGGCACCTTCAACGCCTCATCGAATCGCCGGATCAACTGGAGCGGCGGCGTGATCACCAACTTCGACGCGGACACCGATCTCGCGTTCACCGGCAGGACCGGTGCCGGCGGGGCGATCACGCTCGCCCTGTCCGGGTCCGATACCAAGACGTTCGCCCCCGAGGCCGGCCGCCAGATCACCGTGGGTGCCAACACCGTGATCTCCGGCTCCGGCAGCCTCACCGTGAACGGTGCGGGGGCGGTGGTGCTCGGGGGTTCGGCGTCTTACTCGGGCGCCACGACCGTGACGAACGGCTCTCTTCTCGTCGACACAGTTCTCCCGAACACGTCCGGTGTGACGGTGGCTTCCGGCGGCATTCTCGGTGGCTCGGGCACGATTGCTGGAGCGGTTTCGGTGTTGGGAGCGGTGAGCCCAGGTCCTGCCGGAGGCCTCGGCACGCTGACGATTGGGGCACTCACCCTCGATAACGCGTCGGCCACGCTGCTCGGGATCAGCGGCACGAACCCGGGGGCCGATTACGACGCGATCAACGTCACCCAGGCATCCGCGCTGACCTATGGTGGTGACCTGACGCTTGCATTCGCCAACATCTTCGGTGACGACACCTCGTTTGGACTGTTCGGCGTCAACGGAACTCCGTCGGGGTCGTACGCCAGCGTGATGGCAAGCGGTTCCTACGGGCCGCTCACGTTCACCAGGGCGGACGGCGTCTGGACGGCCGCGGCCGGCAACGGGCAGACCCTCGCGTTCACGGAGTCGACCGGCATGCTCTCGATCATCCCCGAGCCGACAATGGTCGTGAGCGGCGTGATGACGATGGGGCTCGTCGCCGTGCTCGGCCTCCGAGGTCGGAGGCGAAGCAGCTGACCGAAGTGCCTCTCATGCTCCAGTATCACCACCTCATCCGTCGTCATCGGCGAGGTTTCACCCTCGTCGAGCTGCTGGTCGTGATTGCGATCATCGCCACGCTCATCGGTCTGCTTCTGCCCGCCGTACAGACCGCGCGGGAGGCGGCCCGCCGCTCGGCCTGCTCGAACAACCTCAAGCAGATCGGCATGGCGATGCACCTCCACCACGACGCGCGGAAGGCGTTTCCAGCCGGCTATTCGCACTTCTGGGCGAGCGGCCCGGTCTGGGGATGGGGCACGTTCCTGCTCCCCTACATGGAGCAGACGGCGCTCTCTGCGCAGCTCGATCCCGGGAGTCGGCGGCTCTCCGCGATCTTCGTCGCGTCGGCATCGGCGGCCGATCGGGCGGCGCTCCAGGCGGCGATCTCCACCTACCGCTGCCCGTCGGATGACGCTCCCCATCCGAGCAGCCTGGTTCGGTTCGGCGCCGGGACATTCGACGTCGGCACGTCGAACTACGTGGGCAGCTGCGGCGAGCTCGGCTGGGCCAATCGGCTGAGCGACGACCCCACGCTCGTGCCGAACTACGGCCCGCGGTATTCCCACGATCCCGGTGGCATGCTGTTCGGCACGGCCGACCGGTCCGCCACGGCGAACGGATCGATCCCCAACTCCGGGCCGGGCAGGGGGCCGCTCGGCCTCCGCATCAAGGACGTCAGCGATGGCACCTCGAAGACCTGGTGCATCGGCGAGCGCAGCAAGGTCAACTACGCCGCGGTGTGGGTCGGGGCTGGTAACGCCGCGGGCTATTCGGCCAACGAGACGGCCCGAGTTCTCGGGCGAGTGAACTCGACCGGATTCTCGATGAACTTCAACTGGCTGATGGCCAACTCGCCCCCCACGGCATCCGATATCGACAACAACGGCAAGATCTTTTCCAGCATGCATCCCGGCGGGATCAACATGATGCTGGTGGATGGCTCGGTTCGATGGGCCGACGAAAATGCCGATGCCACCATGCTGCTCGGCATGACGCATCGCAATGAGGGCACTGTCGTGAGCGACGGCCGATGAAGTCCCGCGGACGTCGAACGGGCATGCGGGCCGGGGCTGGCATGCTGCTGGTGGCGACGATGATCGCCTCGACGGGCTGCTGGGGGCGGGGTTTTGCCGAGGTGAAGGGCACGGTGCGCATTGACGGGAAGCCGCTGCAGGGGGCGTTCGTGGCCTTCTCGCCGGATGGCCCGGATCCGGTGCGGGGCGTGGGGGCGACCAACGCCGACGGTCGGTACCGTGTGCTCCGGCCTGGCAGCAAGTATGGGGCGATGATCGGGACCAACCGGGTGAGCGTGACAGGCGGCGACGGGGGGATGTCGTTGCCGGCCGAGTACGCCACCGGATCGAAACTCACCTACGAGGTCAAACGCGGCCAGAACGTCTTCGACATCGACATCCGGACGAAATAGCGCGGTGGTCAGAGCGGTCGCATCAGCACGTCGCGAGGCGTCCATCCGGCGGCCCGCACGTCGCGGATCGCCAGGCCGCCGGTCCGCTTCGCCAGCCGTTGGCCGGCGGCATCTCTGACGAGCGGTGCATGACACCAGGCCGGGGGCAGCCAGCCGAGTGCCTCGTAGAGCAGGATCTGGCGGGCCGTGCTCGTGAGGAGGTCGACGCCGCGGACCACTTCCTTGATCTCCATGGCGTGGTCGTCGGCGACCACGGCAAGTTCGTAGGCTGCCAGGTCGTCGCGGCGCCAGATCACGAAGTCGCCGAAGTCGTGGCCGGCCGTCCGCCGGACTGTGCCGGCGAACGCATCGTGAAACTCGATCGTGCGGCCGTCCGGCACGCGAAACCGCCATGGCACGCCCCCCGGGACCGCAGTCCGTTCCCGCCGCGCCGGCCGGAGGGCGGGCGGAAAGATCGGCTCGACCGCGGCGTCTCCTTCGGCTGCGGCCGCTCGGCCGCTCATCGGTCCATCGGCGTCGTGCGGCGCGGTGGCCGCCTCCTCCACGTCGCGGCGGGAGTGGGGACTCGGGTAGATCGCCCCGGCGGCTTCGAGCCGCCTCCAGACTTCGAGGAACCATTCTCCCCGCTCGCTCTGCCGATATGGGCCATGCCGTCCGCCCACGTCGGGCCCCTCCGTCCATTCCAGGCCGAGCCAGCGAAGGTCTTCCAGGGCCGCGGCAGTGAACTCGGGCGGGCAGCGCGGGCCGTCGAGATCTTCGATCCGCATCACGAGGCCGGCCCCGCGGGCCCGCTCCGCCGCCAAGGCGAACGTCCGCGCGTGGCCCACGTGCAGCAAGCCTGTCGGCGTCGGTGCGATCCGTCCTCGGAGCGTCATGGCCGGCAGTATCGCGAGCCCGCGTCGGCCGGTCCATGCGCACGCCAGGCCGGGCGGCGGCTACTCGGCCTTCTTCGCCACGCGAAACACCTCGTCGAGCGTGGTGATGCCGCGGAGCGCCTTGTGGACGCCGTCCTCGAACATCACCTTCATTCCTTGGCTGACGGCGGCCCGACGGATGTCCTGGGTGGCCGCACCCTGGAAGGCGAGTTCCCGGATCTTGTTGTTCATCACCATCAGCTCGAAGATGCCGAGCCGCCCCTTGTAGCCCTTCTTCTGGCAGTTGGCGCAGCCGCGGCCCTTCATGAACGTGGCTCCCTTGAGCATTTCCGGGGTGATACCGGCCGCCTCGATCTCCGACTCCAGAGGCTGGAACGGCTGCTTGCACTTCGGGCAGTTCACGCGCACGAGACGCTGGGCAAGCACCGCGATCACGCTGGAGGCGACGAGGTAGGCCGGCACGCCCATGTCGATCATCCGGGTGACGGCGCCGGGAGCGTCGGTGGTGTGCAGGGTGCTAAACACGAGATGCCCCGTGAGCGACGCCTGGATGCCCATCTGGGCCGTTTCGGTGTCGCGCATCTCGCCCACGAGGATCACGTTGGGTGCCTGGCGGAGCATGGCCCGGATGACGCGGGCGAAGTCGAGGCCGATCTGGTGCTTGATCTCCACCTGGTTGATGCCGGCGAGGTAATACTCGACCGGATCCTCGGCGGTGATGATCTTCGTGTCCGGGCGGTTGAGCTCGTTGAGCGACGCGTAGAGCGTGGTCGTCTTGCCCGATCCCGTCGGCCCGGTGACGAGGATGATGCCGTTGGGGCGACGGATCAGGTTCTTGAACTGCCGGAAGTCGGTTTCGGAGAGGCCGAGCTGGCGGATGCCAACCTTGATGTTGTCCTTATCGAGGATCCGCATCACCACCGACTGGCCATGGTTGGTGGGGAGCACCGAGACGCGAAGGTCGTAGTCCTTGCCGTCGGCGGAGAGCTTGATGCGGCCGTCCTGCGGCCGTCGCCTCTCGGCGATGTCGAGCTTCGAAAGGATCTTGATGCGGGAGAGGACCGCGCCGAGGAGGCGGCGGGGCGGGTTGTCGCGCTCAACGAGCCGGCCGTCGATCCGGTAACGGATGCGGATGCGGTCTTCGAAGGGCTCGATGTGGATGTCGCTCGCCTTCAGCTGCACCGCCTCGGTGATGATCAGGTTCACCAGCTTGACGACCGGGGCATCGGAGTTGTCTTCCTGGGCCGCGGCGGCCTGCTGCTCGACCGCCGTCTCAGTGAAGTCGATCGCGGTGTCGGTGAACTCCTGAAGCATCGAGTCGGCGCTCTCGCCGTCGGAGAGACCGTAGTGGCGGTTGATCGCCTCCACGATCTGCTCGCGGGGGGCGAGCACCGTCTCGATCTCGCGGT
>JBPCTA010000492.1:0-5408 GCA_051006595.1 Pirellulales bacterium | reverse complement strand
CCTTCATCCTGATCCCGATCATCCTCTACAGCGGCGCCGTCGGGCTCTCCCAGATGCTCGATCTCAAGAGCCTCACCGGCATCACCGAGCCGGTGCAGATCCTGGGCCAAGCAATCGATCCCGACACGGTGATCCTCTGGGGAACCGTGTTCATGATCGGGATCATGGGATCGCTCTACGCCCGGTTCGGGAGCCTCAAGACCCTCGCCGTGCTCGACACGATCAACGGTGTCGGACTGCTCGTGGGAGGATTCATGATCGCCGCCTTCGCGCTCGACAAGGTGAGCAACGGCGGGGGCATCGTCGCGGGCTTCCGGGAGCTGCAGCAGGCGAATCCGGCCCACCTCAACTCGATCGGCACTTCCACGACGAGCGTGCCGTTCAGCACCCTGTTCACCGGCGTGGCGCTGCTCAACCTCTTCTATTGGTGCACCAACCAGCAGATCATCCAGCGAACGTTCGGAGCCAGCAGCCTGGCCGAGGGACAGAAGGGGGTGCTGCTGACCGGGCTGCTCAAGCTGCTCGGCCCGATCTACCTCGTGCTGCCCGGAATCGTCGCCTACCACCTGTTCGCCAAAGACGGGATCGCCAACGACATGGCCTACGGCACGCTCGTCCGCGCGGTGCTTCCCGCCCACCTGACCGGCTTCTTCGCCGCGGTCATGGTCGGCGCGATCCTCAGCTCGTTTAACGCGGCGCTCAACAGCACGTCGGCCCTATTCAGCATCGGCCTCTACCACCACGTCATCAATCCGCGGGGCTCGGACGAGCAGATGGTGCGGGCGGCGAAGATCTTCGTCGTCTGCACGGCGATTGCAGCCATGCTGGTCGCTCCGCTGCTAGCAGGCCAGAAGAGCATCTTCGCCTACCTGCAAGACATGAACGCGATCTACTTCATCCCAATCTTTGCGGTCGTCTTGGTCGGCATGCTGCATTCGCGGGTGCCGGCTCCGGCGGCGTTTTGGGCGCTGGTCCTGGGACTCCTCCTGATCGCCGTGAAATACTTCGTTCCCGGCGTGGCTGCGGTGGTGGACCGGGCCTTCACCTACAACTTCCACTTCCTCGGGGCCGTGTTCGTGGCCCTTGTGGTGTTCATGCTCGCCTGGGCGGCCGTCGCCCCACGGGCCGAGCCCTGGAAGCTCGAGACCAGCACGCCGATCGATATGACACCCTGGGCCGGCGCTCCCTGGGCGAGCCTCGCCCTCGTGGCGGTCGTGATCGCGATCTACGCCGGCTTCGCGTCGTTCTCGCCCATCGCTCCCGCCATCGCTCCTCCCATCGCCTCGGGGGCCCAGCCATGATGCGCGTGCTTTCGCTCTGGAGCCTCTGCGCCATGGTGATGGCAGCGGCCGCCGCGGAGCAGCCCGTCTGGGAAAACCAGGCGGTGTTTCGGATCAATAAGGAGCCGCCGCGGGCGGCGTCGCTGCCCTTTCCGGATCGCGACGCGGCCTTGGCCGGGCCGGCGGCCTCGCCCTGGGTCGTGTCGCTGAACCATCGGCCCCCCGACCTTCAGCCGCAGCCGATCCCGCAGGCACTCGAAGGCTACGACGGCCCATGGAAGTTTCGGTACTCCGGCACTCCGGCCGATCGTCCAGCAACCTTCTTTCAGCCGGAGTTCGACGCTTCCGACTGGGCGAGCATTCCCGTGCCCTCCAACTGGCAGGTGCATGGCTACGGCGTGCCGATCTACACCAACTCCGAGTATCCCTTTGCAGTCGATCCACCTCGGGTGATGGGCGATCCGCCCGGACACTTCACCAATCATCCGGCCAACCAGCGAAACCCGGTCGGTTGCTACCGCCGGCAGTTCACGCTGCCGGACGCGTGGGCGGGACGGCACACGTTCATCACCTTCAATGGCGTCGACTCGGCCTTCTTCCTCTGGGTCAACGGGCAGAAGGTCGGCTACTCGCAGGACTCCCGCACGCCGGCCGAGTTTGAGATCACGAAGTGGGTCAAGCCAGGAGAGAACCTGCTCGCCGTCGAGGTCTATCAATACTCCGACGGCTCCTATCTTGAAGATCAGGATATGTGGCGGATGTCCGGCATCTTCCGCGACGTGTTGCTCTGGTCGTCGGCCCCGCTCCAGATCCGCGACCACTGGGTGAAGGCCGGATGGAAGGCCGACGGCCATATCGGGACGGTGGCTGTGGAGGTCGAACTACGGAATCGCGGCGCTTCGGCCGCCGCTGCGCGGGTGGGATTCGAGCTGTTCGATCCGCAGGGGAAGGCCATTCTGAACGAGCAATCCCCGGAGGTCGTCGTGGCCGCCGGCGACACGGCCGAGGTGGCGATCAATGCTCCCGATCTTGCAGACGTCGCCGGCTGGACCGCCGAAACCCCCGCCCTCTATCGCTACGTGCTGACCCTTGCTGACGCCGATGGCCGGGTGCTCGCCGTACATGCCGGACACACCGGCTTTCGCCGGGACGAGATCAGAGACGGCCAGTTTCTCCACAACGGCCAGCCCATTCTCGTGAAGGGCGTGAACCGCCACGACCACGATCCCTCCACGGGCCACGTCGTCACCGTGGCCGACATGCGCAACGATCTCCTCCAGATGAAGCGGGCCGGGATCAACGCCGTCCGCACCTCGCACTACCCCAACGAGCCAGTGTTTCTCGACCTCTGCGACGAACTCGGCTTCTATGTGGTGCAGGAGGCGAATATCGAGACCCACGGCATGGGCTGGGGGCCCGACGCCAATCCGCTCGCCAAGGATCCCTCCTGGGGCCCTGCTCACCTCGACCGGATGCAGAACTGTCTGGAGTCGGCCAAGAACCATCCCTGCGTGGTGATGTGGTCGATGGGCAACGAGTCGGGCGACGGCGTGAACTTCCGCACGATGTCCGACTGGATCCACCAGCGAGATCCCTCCCGTCCGGTCCACTACGAGCAGGCCCAGACCCGCGGCCACGTCGATCTGTTCGTTCCGATGTATGCCCCGATCGACGCCTGCCGCCGCTACTGCCGGGAGGAAGAGAAGAAGCCGCTCGCCGAGCAGCGGCCGATGATCCAGTGCGAATACAACCACGCGATGGGCAACTCCTCCGGGAATCTGTCCGACTACTGGGAGCTGTTTCGTCGCGAGCGGCTGCTGCAGGGGGGCTTCATCTGGGACTGGAAGGACCAATCGCTGCTGGCGTCCAAGCAGTCGGCCGACGCGGTCGAGGATCGCAGCAGCCATGGGCATGCCACGCATTTGATGGGCTCGCTGTCGGAGTCTGAGGGATTGTTTGGTGGGGGGCTCGTGGTGGCGGCCTCCGACGCGCTCGAGCTCACGAAGGCCGTGACGATCGTGGCCGAGGTCCGGGGCAACTTCGGCGGCCGGCGTGGCCAGGGCGGCGGCGACAACGACCGCAACGCCTCGGAGGGCTATCCGATCGTCACCAAGGGCGACACCGCCTACTCGCTCAAGGTCGATGCTTCCGGGTCGCAACTCGAGTTCTTCATCTACACCGACACCTGGAAGACCGTTCGGGCGCCGCTGCCGGATGATTGGCGGTCGGTGTTTCATACCGTGGCCGGGAGCTATGACGGCAGCCGGCTGACGCTCTCCATCGACGGCACGGAGGTGGCAGCCGCCGACTGCCACGGACCGATCGCCTCCAACGACGTCGATCTCGGCGTGGGGCTCGATCTGGAGGTGCCGATGCGGAGGTTCTCAGGGTCGATCCGCGCGGTGCGGGTCTACGGCGTGCCCGTTGCCGACCTTGCCTCCGCCACGCCGCTCGTCGATCTGCGGTTCACCGAGGATGCCCGCAAGCCCAAGACTCGCACCTTCTTCGCCTACGGTGGCGATTTCAACGATCAGCCCAATCAGAGTTCGTTCTGTCAGAACGGCATCGTGATGGCCGACCTCACGCCCTCGCCGCAGTTCGCCGAGGTCGCAAAGGTCCACCAAGAGATTCACCTCGAGCCGGTGGATCTCGCCACACCCACGGTGAAGCTTTCGCTATTCAACGAGCGATTCTTTCGGCCGCTCGACGACGTCACCGGCTCGTGGACGGTGCTGGCGGACGGCAGCGTCGTGGCCTCCGGTTCGCTCGCCCTGCCAGCGGTCGGCCCGCAGGGTCGTGCCGACGTTGCGATCTCCACCGGCATCGTGCCCGATCCGGCCACCGAGTATCTGCTCCGCGTCCGCTTCGATCAGCAGGCCGACACGGCCTGGTCTCCCGCCGGCACGCCGCTCGCCTGGGACGAGTTTCTGCTCCCCTGGGGCACGAGGAGGCCCGCTGGTCCGACCGACGTCGAGGGCGACTGCACCTTCGCCGAAGACGCCCGCTCGATCACCGTCCGCTTCGGAGATCACGAGGCGAGCATCGGCAAGCAAAGTGGCATGCTCGAAGCGTGGCGGAGCGTGAAGGACGGTCTGCCGCTGGTCACCGCTCCCTTTCAGTTCGATTTCTGGCGACCGATGACCAACAACGACGAGGGCGCCGGCTACCAGCGGTCGCTGCGAATCTGGCGCGACGCAGGCATGAAGACGAAGACCGATTCAGTTCGTGCCCAGCGGGTGGACGGCTGCGTCGAGGTTCGCTCCGACCTGCGGATTCCAGCCGGGGAATCGACCGCCACCGTGCTCTGGAGATTTCATCCCTCGGGCGAGATCACGGTCAGCCCAACCGTGCGACCGCGGGGCAATCTGCCCATCCTGCCCCGGATCGGCATGCGCTGCGGGATCGCCAGCCGGCTCTCGACCTGCGACTGGTACGGCCGAGGACCGGGCGAGAACTACGAGGATCGGCGGGCGGGTGCTTGGACGGGCATCCACCGAGCCACCGCCGACACGATCTTCCACCGCTACACCGATCCGCAGGAGGCAGGACTCCGAACGGGCATCCGCTGGTTCGACCTCACGAATCCGCGGGACGGTGGCGGCCTCCGGGTCGAGGCGACCGGCGAGCACCTGCTCGAGTTTGCCATCGTGCCCGTCACGCCCTTGTCGCTGGAGGCGGGCCGCAACGCGATCGACCTGATCAAGACTGCCGACGATTTCGTTCTCCGAATCGACCACCGCACCATGGGTCTGGGCGGCACGAACTCATGGGGCGAGCAGCCGCTCGACCGCTACCGGATCCAGCCCCGCGGCGACTACGCCTGGTCGTTCCTGCTCACGCCCCATGCGACCGGACGCAGGCCCTCGTCACGCACGACCGGCCTCTGACGCTGCCCTCGGAGCCGATCTCCCGCATGACGCTCATTCCTGCCCTCTCGCTTGCCGAGCTCACCGCCACCGCCGCACAGGGCCTGCAAAACGCCTTCGGTCGTGAGCCCACGCTCACGGCCGCGGCCCCGGGCCGCGTGAACCTGATCGGCGAACACATCGACTACTGCGATGGCTTCGTGATGCCCTTCGCGCTCGACCGCGCGGTCGTGATCGCGGCCGCCGCCAACGATCGCGGCGA
>JBPCTA010000491.1:0-4651 GCA_051006595.1 Pirellulales bacterium | reverse complement strand
CCTGAAATCCTCGCGCTGACGAACGGCGCGCCCCTTCTCCTCGGCGCGGAGGCCGAGTTTTTTCTGAACGATGGAATCGCGACGCATGCCAACGGCGTCATCGACCTCGATGCGCTGACGGGTCCGACCCTGATCGGCTGGGTGTATGGTGGGCTTGCGGCCGATGCTCCCAATCGTGGAGCCACCTTCGCCTCCAACGCCGTGTTTCCGGTGATGATCTCGCCGGTGCCCGAACCCGCGGGCCTATCGAGACTGGCGGTGGTGCTGGCCGTGGCCGTCATCTCCGGCCGCCGCGTTCGGCGTGGGGATTCCGGCAGCGGATCGTGTCACTCGGTGGCAGCGGGCTCGAGGGTCGCCAGGTCCATCTTCAGCCGCTTGAGCTTCTTGTAGAGCGTGGTGCGGTTGATACCCAGCGCCCGGGCGGCAACGTCGCGGCGCCAGCCCGACTGCTCGAGGGCCGCCACGATGAGCTGACGCTCCGGCACGACGAGGGCCTGCTTGAGCGGCGAGGCCTCGCTGCCAGGTGCCACGCTCGACGTGGCCGTGTTCGACGGATCAACGCTGGCTCGTGGCGAAGAGCGTCCTTCGCGGACGGCGGCCGGCAGATCGGCGGCCTCCACGAGTCGTCCGCAGCCGAGATAGACGGCCCGTTCGACGGCATGCTGCAGCTCGCGAACGTTGCCCAGCCAGGCATGGTCGAGCAGCGCGTCGATCGTTGCGGCCGCAAAACCCTCGACGGGGCGGCCGGATCGGCTGGCGGCGATTCGCAGGAAGTGGCCCGCGAGCAGCGGGATGTCGCTCGCACGATGGCGGAGCGGCGGCATCTCGAGGGCCACCACGTTGATCCGCCAGAAGAGGTCGGCCCGAAAGCGGCCGGCGGCCACGAGGGCCTCGAGGTCTTCGTTGGTCGCGAGCACGACGCGGGCATCGACCGAATGGGTGTGGGATCCGCCCACCGGCTCGAACTGCATGTCTTGCAGCACGCGAAGCAGCTTTACCTGCATCGCCGGCGACGCGGTGGCGATTTCGTCCAGGAAGATCGTGCCGCCATCGGCCTGCAGAAACTTGCCCTCGCGATCGCAGGAGGCTCCCGTGAAGGCGCCGGCCACGTGGCCGAAGAGCTCGCTCTCGAGCAGCGACTCGCTGAGGCTGCCGCAGGCGACCTCGACGAAGCGTCCCTGCCGGCCGCTCTGCCGGTGGATCTCGCGGGCGAGAAGTGACTTTCCGGTGCCGCTCTCGCCGGTCACGAGCACGGTCGCGGGCGTGGCGGCGACGCGCCGCACCACGTCGAGGACGGTGGCAATCGCCGGATGGCAGCCGAGCACGGACGACGCCGCGGGCGGAGCCGTGCGGGAACGGCCGCTGTCGATGGCCGTGGCGATCGCCGCGAGCACCGCGTCGTCGCGGGCGGGCAGTTCGACCGCGGCGTCGGCCCAGGGGCATGCTGCAGCGTGGGCGGCCGCGTCGCCCTGACTCTGCCGCGGGATCATGGCGACGATCCCTGCGAGGGGCGAGGCCGCGAGCACGCAGGCGGCCACGGCCGCGGCGCCGGCAGCGGGCAGCGCCGCATCGACGATGCAGGCATCGCAGGGGCCGCGGCCCGCCGCCCGCACCGCCTCGGCGACGGACCCGGCGGCGACGGCATGCCAGCCCTGGGTGCAGAGCCACTGCGCGAGCGTTGAGGCCGAGCGGCGGTCGTCATCGACCACGAGGATACGGGCCGGCTCTGGGGTGGCTGACGCTGGACGCACGGTCATGCAAGGCTCCTGGATGGGAGTGCGGCCGCGGTCGCGCCGTCTCCCACAAGAGTCTTTAGGTCGCAAAATGGCGACGGCAAAGTCGCCGCAGGGCGACATCTTTGCCCGATCGTCACGAATGGCCCGTCACGATCGGCATGGCCGTCAGGATCGGCACGGGATGCACCGCGGGAGGCCCGAGGGCTCACGCCCTTGCGCTTTCACGGCGGCCACCCGAGGGCTCACGCCCTTCGGCTTTCACGGGGGAGTCCCGAGGGACGGGGCGATCCGGATCACTCTGCCTTGCCCGCGGGACGATTCTCGTCCTCGTGATTCACGTCGCCCAGCGCGACGGCGTCGGCGATGCGGTCGGCGGCCGGACCGAGGAGGATTTCTCGCCGCTCGAAGAGCGCCTCCGGATCCTGGTCGAGCATCCGGATCCGCCGCTTGCGAAACGAGAAGAACGCGATGACCGCCAGCGCGATCGCGATCACCACGATCACCGCCGCGGTCAGGCCGCGTTCGGCCGACTTGATCAAGCCCGTGACGCGATCGCCAAACAGGTAGGCGAGCCCGAAGAAGCCGCTGATCACGACCGACGCGCAGATGAAGTCGGACAGCAGGAACCATCGATACTGCACCCGCAGCATCCCGGCAGTGAGGTAGAAGGGGCTGCGGAGGCCCACCAGAAATCGGGCGACGAAGAAGGCCATGATGCCGTGCTTCTTGATCAGGTCCTCGATGGTCTTCTCCCTTTCGGGCGTGAGAAAGCCCGACCACCATGGATGGGCCTTGAGCACCCGCGCTCCGAAGAACCGGCCGATCGCATACATCAGGCTGTCGCCAAGCAACGCGCCCACCAGGCACGCCGGCAGCGCGTAATACCACTTCAGGCCATCCCTGACGCGGCTGGCCACTCCGGCTGCCACGATCGGCACCTCCTCCGGGATCGGCAGCCCGATGCCCGTGAGGGCCAGAAAGAGAATGATGCCCAGGTAGGAGCCCCGCTCGATCCAGTCGAACATGATGGATGGGATGTCGGCGGGTGAAGGTGCTCGATCAACGCATGCCAGCGGAGGCCCCGCTGCCACGTCGGCGCACGTCGGCGCATGGATCGCGAGAGTGTACCGCACTGCCGGCGGCGTGTTCAGGGCCGGTCCGGACCGGCGGGGAGCCCGCCAATCCACTCCAGGTCGAGTCCGGCTTCCGGCTCGATCGCCACCGCACGCTCGTCGAGGTTGGCCACGACGACGCGGATCGCCCCCGCGACGCCGGGAAGCACGAGGATTGCGGCGACGGATCCGCGCGGCGGCACGAGCAGGGGAAGGCCCGCCGGGCCCAGCACATAGAGCGCCGTGGAGAGCGCGTCGGCGGCTGCGGCCGACGGGGCGAGCACGGTGGCAGAGATCACGCCCTCCGCCGGGAGGCCCGTTCGCGGATCGAGAATGTGGCCGAGCTTGCGGCCCCGGTCGATGAAGAACTGCGTGCCGGAGCCGCTCGTTCCCAGCGCCCGGTCATCGAGTGTGATCGTGGCCAGCCGACGGCCAGGGCGCAGCGGATGACGCAGGCCCACTCGCCAGCCGTGGCGGCCGTCCACCGCCGGCCCCTGCGTGCCCCGGCCACGCACGCTGCTCTGCCCGCCATGCACCAGGACGCTCGGCACGCCAGCCGCCGCCAGGTGGTTCATCGCCAGATCGATCGCCCAGCCCTTGCCGATCGCCCCCGGATTGATCTCGACGCCCGGACGAAGGAACCGGATGCGTTTGCCCGTGTCGTCGAGTTCGACCCACCGCATGCCGCAGGTGGAGATCGCCGCTTCGAGTTCGGCGGCGTCGGGGGTGCGGCCCTGACGCCGGAGAAAGCCCCAGACCCGCACGAGCGATCCCGCCGCGATGTCGAACGCACCGCGCGTGCGGGCATGCAGGTCGCGGGCCATGGCAAGCAGGTCGTAGACCTCGGCCGACACCGCCACCCAGCCGGCGGCGGCCCGGGCGTTGATGTGGGAGAGCTCGCTCGCCTCCCGATAGATGCTGATTCGATCTTCGATGCGGTCAACGAGGTCGAGCGCGTCCACCGCCAGTTCGGTGTCGCCCGGCACCTCGCCCGCATTGAAGGCCACCTCGAACCGGCAGGCCATCGCGTCCCGGCCGACGATGAGGGTGTGAAGGTCGTCGGTCATCCGCATCTCCACAGCTCCACCGGAGCCCCTGTCGGCGGTCGGCCCTGCCGCCCCGCTCACCCTACCGCGGAGCGAGGCCGCGGTCGAAGGCGTCCTGATCGCGGCGGAAGAGGGCCAGTTCGCTCTCGAAGCGTTCCGGAGAGATGGCGTAGACCGGTCGCTCGTCGGTGTGCGAGTGGCAGTGGGCCACGAGCAGCCGATAGAGAAACTTGAAGAGCTGTCGCGGCACGCGGAGCGACCGCAGGCCGTCGATCAGCCGCCGCTGGTCGATCGCCGGATCGAAGAGCTGAGCGAGCGTCGCGGGGGGCGTGCCCACGCTGGCCGCCTTCACCCTCGTCGAGGCGATGTCGTAGAGCGTTTCGCCGGTCCACTCCAGCGAGGGCACCAGGTTTTGCTTGTCGAGCCGGGCCCGCTGGTGAAACTCCTCGGTCTCCCGCTCGACGAAGCGATACAGCTCCTGCGGCAGGAGCAGCTTGAAGCCCAGGCCGGGAACCTTGAGAAACTTGTTGTCGAGCATCGGCCAGATGACCTGCCGCATCCGGTCGGCCGAGCCATTGATGAGATCCGGTTCGTCGAGCCGGTCGACGATCACCACCATGCCCTTCCAGCCCAGCGTCGCGAGCACCCCCTGGAGCTTCGCCATGAGCTCGTAGCGGTCGTCGCTGCGGGGCAGGGCCGGCAGCGGCTGCCCCGCGAGATCGACCTCGGGCATCGCCGCCAGCGCGCGGGCGAGTTG